>JBGTMW010000550.1:0-2365 GCA_041743365.1 Gemmatimonadaceae bacterium | reverse complement strand
CCTGGCGGCGCGCCACGCCGATTCGCCGGACATCGGCGCAAGCGCACGTCCCACAAGGGCGCGGATGCCGTGCAGGCGAGCCGTATTCCGCACCAGCGCGGCGGCGCGCGCCGAATGCGGGCCGCTCCGATGATCGTAGGTCGCGACGGCAGCGATGCGGTCAGGGGCCACGCGCACCGCAGCGTCGAGGAGCACCATGGAGTCGATGCCGCCGGAAACAGCCAGGATAACTGGGCTGTCCGTGGAAGCCATATCGGCCCCGACGATCGCCAACAGACGCGAGTGGGACATCGGAGAGAGTGGTGTCGCACCGTCCATTGAAGTCGGATCGACGCTTTCACGTCTGGAACGGTTGCGCGCAGCCATGATGAAAGCTACGGGCACGACGCACGCCGCGCGGCCCCCCGTGCCCCTTCCATTTCGCCGCTCGCCCTGTGCACTATTCCCGCAACCATCGATCGGAGAGCTTTTCGTGGAGACACATGGGCCGCTGGGAACCCTCTGGGCAGGGATCGGGCTCATCGCGTTCTACATCGCGTTGATCTGGCTCAACACCCTCCTGGGCATCTTCCTTACCCCTCTGTTCATCATTCCCCACACCTGGCTGATGGACAAGATGAAGGAGCGAAAGGCGCGCAAACAGGAGAAGGCCTCAGCTCGCACGTAGCATCTGCGAATCGCGTTTTTCCGGGTGGGACGATGGGTTACAGGCCATCTTCCCGCTCGTCTTTTTTGGTGACCCGCCGCACTCGCCAACCGGTACATCCCGCGCCACCACAGCCCGTGCGCTCCGGCGCCCGGGCAACCCGGAGCCACCAATGAGCGTTCTTGTCCTCGTCCTTGTTGCAGGCGCCCTGATCTTCTGGCTGATCGGCGCCTACAACGCGCTCATCAGCCTCAGGAACCAGGTCACCAATGCCTGGAAGCAGATCGACGTCCAGCTCAAGCGCCGGCACGACCTCATTCCCAATCTCGTCGAGACTGTCAGGGGTGCGATGGAGTTCGAGCGGGGCACCCTCGAGTCGGTGGTCGAGGCGCGCAATCAGGCGATCGCGGTTGAGCGAGGCCCTGCTTCGGTAGCCCAGACTGCCCGGGCCGAGTCGCAGCTTTCGGGCGCACTGGGTCGGCTCATGATGGTCGTCGAGGCGTATCCCAACCTCAAGGCGACGGGAAACGTCGCACAGCTCCAGGAAGAGCTCACGTCCACGGAAAACAAGATCTCCTTCGCGCGCCAGCTCTATAACGACACCGCGACGATGTACAACACGAAGCAGGCGCAGTTCCCCACCAATCTCGTCGCTGGCATGGCCTCGGCAACTCCCGTCGAGCTGTGGGAGATCACCGATGCCGCGGAGCGCGCTCTTCCAAGGGTCGATCTCTCCATGAGGCCGACGGACCGCTCGCGCGCGTGAGCGAGGCAGTCAACCTCTTCGCGCAGCAGGAGGCGAACCGGCGCCGCACCCGCTGGCTGGTGATCGGCTTCATTGCCTTCTTCGCCTGGCTGGGCTTCGGCGGCGACTGGATCTTCTCCCTCGGGACGCAGTACGCGAAGCCGGGCGAGTATCGTCACGTCTTCCCGTGGTTTGGAATGCTGATGACGACGATGGCGATGATCATGACCTGGTACTCCTGGCGAAAGGGTCCCGACCAGGTGCTGTGGGCCACCGGCGCTGTCGAGCTGGAGCGGCCGACGACGCCGGAGCAGAAGCAGCTGGTGAACGTCATCGAGGAGATGGCGATCGCTGCGGGAATTCCCCGGCCGAGGATCTACGTGGTCAAGGAGGACGACCCGAACGCCTTCGCGACGGGACGCGACCCGCTGACCGCGGTCATCGCAGTGACGACAGGTCTTCTCGCGATCTGCGACCGCGAAGAGCTTCAGGCCGTCATCGGCCACGAGATGGGCCACATCAAGAATCTCGACGTGCGGCTGATGACGCTGCTCGCGAGCCTGGTGGGTACCGTGGCGCTGATCTCCGACGGGATCGGCAGGATGCTCCGCGAGGGCCGCATGATGCGCGGCCTCGGGCGGTCGCGCGACCGAAAGGGGAATCCGCTGCTATTCGCGCTCGTAGCGGTCTGGATACTGAGCTGGGTGCTGGCCCCGCTGATCACGCGACTGCTCGCGATGGGCGTCAGTCGCAGGCGCGAATACCTCGCCGATGCCATGTCGGCGCAGTTCACACGCAACCCCATGGCTCTCGCGCGTGCGCTGGAGAAGATCGAGCGCGCCCACGCCCCCACCAACGCGATCAAGGCCGGCTGCGCTCACCTCTGCATCGCCGACCCGCTGGGGCGGGCGATGAGCGCGCGCGAGGGCTGGCTGGCCGACACCCTCGCGACGCACCCGCCGAGGGTGATGCGG
>JBGTMW010000549.1:0-6781 GCA_041743365.1 Gemmatimonadaceae bacterium | reverse complement strand
GGAGTCCGGTTGTGTGTGGCGCCACGAGGTCGCCCTTCCTCCAGCCCCGCCGCGGTTCGATGCGGAGTCGAATCTCGACGCCGCGTGGCGCAGCCTGGCGCTCGCTCACGCGAGCTTTCGTGCGATGGAGCAGGAGGAATATCGAGAGCTCCTGGATGCGCTCCGGGACATCGAGCGACTCTTCTTCGACCATCCCGAGCTGGGCAGCTACTATGATGAGTTCGTACTGCCGGCTCCCGGGACCGCCGGCGCGCAGCCCGCGGCGCCAGACCAGCGCATCCGCCATGTCGTGGCGATCCAGGCGCAGTTCATGGAGGATGTCTACTTCGTGCTCCAGCTCGCGCGATTCCCCAACGCGCTCGACAATCGAGGGTGGATGAACCTTTTCCGGACCTGGGGAGCATCGGCGACTTTCAATGCGCACTTCGACCGGCTGCGACACACCTTCACCGGCGAATTCCTGGATTTCTTCGATCTCTATCTCTGTCGGTATCCGGGAACCATCGAGGAGCATCCGGTGCCGCACCCCTGGGATTCCGCGAAGGCCCGCGCCGATCCGCGGGTGCCTGCCCGGCTCGCACCACAGGCCGACGATGAACGTGCGCTGCGCGGCGTGTTCCTCGACTCCGGGATCCAGGAAGCGAGTCCTCGCGCCGCGCTCGGCAGGACATCGATGCCGAGCCCGGGATCGGGCAGTCGCGGCGTGAAGGATGAAGGCGGCAACATCGGGCTCACCACCGATCCGGGCCAGTCGCCCGAGGGCGGACAGGGGAGCACGCGGAAGATGCCACCCAACGCGTGACGCCACCATTGGAACGATTCGCCGGCGCAAACGTGGTACCGTAGCGCGCTCGTACGATGCTGACGACGTGTCGACGGGGTGGCAGCGTGTGGGAGAATGGCGCCTTGCATTTCCTCCGCCGAGCCGAGCACAATATGGGGATGCCCGCCACCGTCCATCGCCGCTGGACTATCGCCGAGGTCACGGCGCTCATCGACGCCGCTCCCGATTCCGCGCCGCGGTTCGAGCTCGTCGACGGCGAGTTGCTCGTGACTCCATCGCCAGTCATGCGACACCAGAGGGCGGTGAGAACGCTGCTCGTGGCGCTGGACGCCTACCTGGAGACAACCGCCGCCGGTGAGGCGTTCGATTCGCCATTCGACGTCGAGTTGGAGCCGGACACAATCGTTCGGCCAGACGTGTTCACCGTGCCTCCCGGCGAGGCCAGACGACTCGAGAACGAGATGCCGGCCCGATCGCTCATGCTCGTGATAGAGGTCATCTCCCCGGCCAGCGCACTCGGTGACCGTGGACCGAAGCGCGAGCTCTATCAGCGACATGTTCCCGAGTACTGGATCGTCGATCTCGACGCGCAGCTCTTCGAGCGCTGGCGTCCCGGTGATGACCGCCCGGAGATCCTGCGGGCGCAGATCGAGTGGCACCCGGCCGGCGCATCCGATTCCTTCACGCTCGACCTTCCGGCGTACTTCGCGCGCGTCGTCGGAACCACGAGTCGATAGTGGCTTGAGCCGGCTCCAGCACACGACATTCCGGAATAGTCCGCGGGCGAGGCGCTGGGCACGATTCCCACGTGGGGCCGGTTTTCAGGGTACGGTATGGCAGGATTGCCATACCCTGTCTCGGAAAGACCCACTTCGAAGACCGCCGAACCTCTGCGGAAGGCTGCGCATCGGGCCCCATCCTGGCAGCCGCGGCGTTCCGTTGACACTCGCGTCGATTCGGTAGTGATCGTGAGCTGACGCGGGCCCAGCATGTGCGGCGATGCCACTTGCCTTCCATTCGCCGAGCCGAGCAAACTATGGGTATGCCTGCCTCCGCGCACCGCTGGACGCCGGACGAGGTCCGCGCGCTCATGGACGAGTCGCGTCCGGCGCCTCGCTACGAGTTGATCGATGGCGAGCTGCTCGTGACACCGGCGCCCGGCCCGCCCCATCAAGTGATCGTTGGGTCGCTGTACGCGATCCTCCGTGCGTACGTCGCGGCACACGGGCTGGGAATGGTGTTTCTGGCTCCCGCCGATCTCGAGCTTCGGCCGCGACAGATTACCCAGCCGGACATCTTCGTCATCCCGCCCGGAACCCGGCCAGGCCGGCGGTGGCGCGGCGTGCGAGCGTTGAGTCTCGCGATAGAGGTTCTTTCCGAGGGCAGCCGACGGCACGACCGGGTTACGAAGCGGCGACACTATCAGGATGTCGGCGTCGCCGAATACTGGATCGTCGATATCGACGCAGGTGTCGTCGAGCGGTGGCGTCCCGCGGACGATCGGCCGGAAGTTCTCACCGAGCGCCTCGCCTGGCAGCCGGATGTGCGGGCCCCGGCCCTCGTCATCGATCTCACTCGATTGTTCGAGGAAGCGGCTGCGTTGAACGAACCGGACGAGTAATCCCGCTCGACCGGAGTGCGGAGGCATCATGACCCGCGAGATGAGCATTGCCATTTCATCGTCCATGACGGCGGCGCAGCTCGAACGGCTTTCGCTCCCCGACAAGCAGGTCGAGCTCGTGCGCGGCCGCCTCCTCGTTCGGGAGCCACCCGGTTCCTGGCACGGCCGCATCTCCGCCGGGCTCACGCTCCGCGTCGGCGAGTACGTGCAGCGCCACGCGCTCGGCGACATCTTCGCGCAGGACACGGGGTTCAAGATCGCTGCCGATCCCGACACCGTCCGCGCAGCCGATCTGGCGTTCGTGGCGCGCGACCGAACGCACCGCATAGCGCGGCGGGGCTACGCGGAGCTTGCACCGGATCTCGTCGTCGAGGTGCTCTCGCCGGACGACCGGCCCGGAGAAGTCCTGGCGAAGGTCGCCGACTGGCTCGACGCCGGAACGAGGCTCGTGTGGGTGATCGATCCGGAAAGACTCGATGCGCGGGTGTACCGCCGCGACGGCACACTCTCCCTGGTCGACGCCCGTGCCGCGCTCGATGGCGAGGACGTACTGCCGGGGTTCGCCTGTCCGCTGCACGACATTCTGGAATAGTCCGCCGAGCGCCTGTGGTCGGTTTCCCGCGCGCCGATTCGAAGGCAGCCACGTCGCCATAGAGCATTGACATCCAGCCGTATCAGACATATGGTTTGCCATATGAAGACGACCCTCAACATTGACGACGGCGTAATGGCCCGGCTCCGACGGGAGGCGCTCCGGACGGGCAAGACCATGTCCGAGCTGGTCGAGACCGCGCTCCGCCTCCTCCTCCAGTCGCGTCCCAGGGATGCCGAGCTGAAGCCGCTTCCAGCGTTCGACAGCGGAGGCGCGCTCATCGACGTTGCCGATCGCGAAGCACTGTACGGTGCCATGGAAGGCCGCTGAATGTTCGTCGTCGACACAAACGTGTTGATCTACGCGGCCGACACCAGCGCGCCCGAGCATGCCCGGTGTCGCGGACTGCTCGACCGATGGCGACAGCGCGGCGGGGCCTGGTATCTCACATGGGGAATCTGCTACGAGTTTCTGCGCGTCGTCACGCACCCGCGCGTCTTCCGCCGCCCCTGGACCGTGGGCGAGGCGCGCGGCTTCCTCGGTGCAGTCGAGCAGTCACCGGGCCTCGCCATCCTCGTTCCCACCGAGCGCCACGGTCTCGTGCTCACGGAGGTCCTGGGTGAGCTGCCGCATCTCGCCGGCAACGTGCTCCACGACGCCGCGACCGCCGTGCTCATGCGCGAGCACGGCATCCGTCGCATCTGCACGCGAGACACGGATTTTCACCGATTCCCATTTCTCGAGCCGGTGGACCCGCTGACGGCCGAGCCGTGAGATCGTAAAGGTTTGTCAATACGTCTGTATTGACAGGCGACGCCGGCGCCGTAGCTTGGGGCATGCCGCGAAAAACAGCCCAGCTCCAGATCAGGGTCACGCCCCAGCAGAAGCGCCTCCTCCGCCGCCTCGCGGCCGCGGCGTCGATGGACATGTCGTCGTGGATCCTGGATCGGGTTCTTCCGAGGTCCCAGGAGCGGTTCCAGGAGCTGGTCGCCGCGCTCGCGACGCCCGACCATCGAGCATTCGCACTCGCCGAACTGGCTGACTTCATTCATGAGCTCCCGCTAGGGGAGTTCGAGCGTGCCGTGGCGCACGCGCCGCGCGCCCGGCTCGATCCGGAGGTGCTCAACCACCTCGCCGGCGCGATCGAGCTCGCGGCGAAACACCGGGGCGTGAAGGCGCCGGAGTGGACGAGCCGGGTCCCCATTCCAGCCACGCCGATCTTCGGATCGGCGCTCGCCGGCGTGCGACTTCATCTTCTCACCCACGCCCCGGTCGCGTTGCGCCGTCGGAATCTCTTCCTCGACGCATCGTTCGACCAGCGGGTCTGATCGGTCATGCTCACGACAAAGCGCATCACCGAGCTGCTGAACATGCTGAATGATCGGCTCGCGGCCGAGGATGTCGTGGGCGAGCTGTACATGGTCGGTGGCGCGGTGATGGCGCTGGCGTACAATGCGCGTCCATCGACCAACGACGTCGACGCCGTGTTCGTCCCGAAGGAGACCGTGCGCCGGCTCGCGCGTGAGGTCGCGCGCGATGCAGGGATCGCCGAGAACTGGCTCAACGACGCAGTGAAGGGCTTCCTTGGCGACCGCGGCCAATTCTCGGCGTGGCTGGAGTTGAGTCACCTCCGCGTCTTCATTCCCCTACCCGAATACCTTCTCGCGATGAAGTGCATCGCGTTCCGGCTCGGGCCGGAGTTCCACGACGAGGATGACGTCCGATACCTGCTTCGCCTTCTGAACCTGGAGCGTTCGGACGAAGCGCTCGCCATCGTCGAACGGTATTTTCCCGCCGACCGGATTCCGCCGAAGGCCCGCTTCGCGTTGCAGGAGCTTCTGGACCGGACGCCGGACGCTTTGTAACGATTCACAGCCGTCCGCAGGCCCCGCGGGCGGCTGTCCACATCGCCACTCGCGCGCAGCGCCACGCTCCGCCCATACCTGCGGCGTTCATCCACATTCCCACACGCTTTGTGGAAGAGTTATGCACATAATCCACAACGACTTGCGGTGTTGCCTGGTTCGCGATCGCTCGTATGGTGTTGCGGTTCCGTAACACATCCGGCCGCGCACGATCCATTCGAGACCTCGACCCCGAGAGGCGCACCAATGCTGGCCCGCCGACCGAAGCCCGTCACGAGCGAAACCTGGAACGGCCACTGGGGCGCGGACGCGCGCTACTACGCCCGCCGCAGCGATGGCGCCTGCTTCGAGATCGACGGCGCGGTCAACGTCTTCGATCTGGCCGGCACCACACCTCCGTCGCCGCACGCGCGACTGGTCCAGTCGCTCCCCGTCGGCGGTGAGTACGCGCTCAGTGTGTTCGCCCAGCGCCCCGAGGCAATGCACGTGCAGCCGAGCATCGATGGGCCGAGCCCGATCCACCCGCGCATAACGACCGCGCGTCTGCTCGCCGTCGGAGTGCGTCGCCGGAGATAGCGCTACAAGTCCGCAGCCCTTTCATCCGTTCGATCCGCGGCATCCGTCAAACATCGTCGTAGATGCCAGCCCCCGCCCCGGCCGCCGCCGCAACTCGCTAAACTTCTCCGCTGGTCGCCAGCGGAGACAGGACAATGGCCCACCGGCCGCAACTGCTCGGCGAAGAGATCGCCAACAGCATCATCCACGGCGCAGGGCTCCTCGCCAGCATTGCGGCGATTCCCATCCTGGTGCTCAATGCCGCAGCCAACCGCGACCCCTGGCAGGTGGTCGGCGGTGCGATCTTCGGCGCGACGCTCGTCCTGCTCTACCTCGCGTCGACCGTGTATCACGCTCTGCCGGACTGCGAGGGCAAGCGCGTGTTCAGGGTGATCGATCACTCCGCGATCTACCTGCTCATCGCCGGGACGTACACCCCGTTCCTGCTCGGCGTGCTGCGCGGGCCGTGGGGGTGGTCGCTGCTTGGAACGATCTGGGCGCTCGCGCTCCTCGGAGTCATGGCGAAGTGGGTGCTTCGCTTTCGCTTCCCGCGGCTCTCGACGGCGCTCTACATCGCCATGGGGTGGTTGATCCTGGTGGCCATTCGACCGCTCGTGACTCACATCTCCCCCGCCGGCCTCGCGTGGCTCGTCGCGGGCGGAGTGTGCTATACCGCTGGCGTCGCGTTCTACGCGACCGACACGCGGCTCCGATACGGACACGCGCTATGGCATCTATTCGTGCTCGCGGGAAGCGTATGTCATTTCGTGGCCGTGCTACGGCACGCGGCGCGGGCGTGAGCGGCGTCAACGGCGTTCGGGGCGGCATCGCCGTGAACGCCGTTGACGTCGTTGATTGCCGCGCCCCGTATTGTCAACTCCGATCACACAGCGCAGAATTCGCCACGCCAGCTCCTCCATCCACGCGCATGCCCAACGCGATCGAAACCGTCGGCCTCGCCAAGACCTTCGGCTCCACCTGCGCCCTCCAGGGCGTGGACCTCCGCATCCGCGAAGGTTCCGTCTACGGACTCCTCGGCCCCAACGGTGCCGGGAAGACGACCACGATCCGCATCCTCGCGACGCTCCTCCGCCCCACCGCGGGCAGCGCGACGGTGCTCGGCCACGATGTCGTGCGTGACGCGGCGGCCGTACGCAGGAAGGTGAGCCTCACCGGGCAGTACGCCTCGGTCGATGAGGACCTCACCGGTTACGAGAACCTCGTCCTCGTCGCGAGGCTGCTCGGGCTCCCATGGCGCGGTGCGCGACAGCGCGCGTCGGAGCTGCTCGAGGCGTTCGGGCTCGAGGATGCGGCGTCGCGGCAGGTGCAGACGTACTCCGGCGGCATGCGGCGCCGGCTCGACA
>JBGTMW010000548.1:0-4482 GCA_041743365.1 Gemmatimonadaceae bacterium | reverse complement strand
GCTGAAGCCGGCGGCGCCCGCCGCCGCGATCAGGAGCCCGCGCAGCAGGCTCGCATCGCGGAGCTGCGTGGGAGGAACGCCGATGAAGTCGGCGATGAGATGCGTGAACTCGTTGGACACGCTAACGGTTCGATGGTCGCGCCGCCGCGGGCCGCGGTGGCGCGGGATAGACGGTCGCGAGAGAGCGATGCTCGTTCGCGCCGACCGAACGCAATCCGACATACATGTCGTCGACCTGGTAATTCAGCAGCATCGACGTCCCTCGCACGGGGATCACGACTTCCCATGTCGGAGCGAAGGTTCGCCGCACGAGCACCTCGTAGGATGCCGCCCCCTCGACGGCATCCCAGCCGAGCCGGAAGCTGCTCCCCCCTGATGCAAGGTCGCGCTGGACGCCGCCGCGCGCGGCAAACGCCGGCTGAGCGGGTGCCTGGGCGAGAGAGGCGATGAGGGCGGCATTCGTCCGGGCGACGTTCGCGACGTAGCCGAAGTTCACGTGCTCGAGCACGTCGGTGGGGAGGTGCTGGCGCTTGTAGTTCTCGAGCAGCTCCGTAAACCGTATACCCGCGTCGCCGAGGGCGACGAAGGGACGATGGTCGCCGCCGCGACCGATGCGGTCGAGCCGGAACACCGGCAGCACCTTGAACCGGTATTCGGGCATGTACATGGCGCTCGCGGCCCATGCGTAGCGTCCGAGCTCGCGGCTCGGGCCATTGTCGGGATCGGGGCTGAATACGCGGACGGTCGTCGAATCCGTGCGCCCGTCATCAGCGACGACGTTGCCGATTATGTCGTTGGTGATCGCGCCGACCACGATCCTGTTTTCCGCGTGCAGGCGCTCGGCGAGATGCTGGGAGCCGTAGGTGCCCTGCTCCTCGCCCGCGAACGCCGCGAATATCACGGTGACTTCCATGCCGCGCGGGTACGCGCGCGAGAATGCACGCGCGAGCTCGATCACCGCCGATGTTCCCGAGCCGTCGTCGTCCGCGCCCGGCGCATCGGCGATCGCATCGGTCATCCCGCCATCGGGCACGCTGCACACGCACGAATCGTAGTGTCCGCCGACGACCAGCACGCGAGTGGTGTCGCGCCCCGGGAGCCAGGCCAGAACGTTGACTACGTTCACCGGCACCGGAATGCGCGCGCCCGAGAACATCCCCTGGTCGTATTCTATCCGGAGGCAGCCGCCGCAGTCTGCGGCATAGCGGCTCAGCTCGGCGTGAATCCAGCGTCGCGCCGCACCGATCCCGCGAGTGGCGGAAATCGTGTCACTGTTGGTCTGCCGGGTGCCGAACGACACGAGCATCGAGTCGATGCGATGAAGGCGTGCGGGCGAGATGTCTCGCAGGATCTCGACGACTTTCGGGTCGCGCGCGAGTCCCATCGCCGGATCGAGGTTCGCGAGGTTCGTCGAAGTGGGATCCATGGCCGGCCCCGGTCGTGCCGACGTCGCAGCCTGGGCGCGACCTTCGACCGATACGGATGCGAGCACAACGGCGAGGACGACGAGCGCCGAGGCGATCGTCCTCGCAGTGACGGGAGAGGGGCGTGGTTTCATGAGGAGTGAGGCTCGGTAGCGGGTCCCACGGCTCGCGGAACTCGAGCGCGGCAACGGACATCGACTCGCGTCGTGCAGGAGTCGTGCGACGCTGGACGATATCGGCGCGGGAGACGAAAGACAAGAAACCGACATCACTGTGGCGAGACTCGTCGCTGGCCGGCACCGGGGAGCGCTCATAGCTTTGGGGATGCCGAGACCTGGTTCGCTGACCGCCGCCGACATCGTATCGCTTTCCCGGCTGCCTCTCGCCGCGGTCTTCATCATCACACCGGGGGCGATGGCGCGCCTCGGCGTGATCGCGATCGCGGCGATCACCGATTATCTCGACGGATGGCTCGCGCGTCGCGGGCGTGGTGCGGGCGCCTATGGCGCGGTGATCGACCCTGCGGCCGATCGGGTCTTCGTAGTGGCAGTGGTCGCCACGCTCCTGACCGAGGGAACGCTGACATTTCTGCAGTGTCTCGTCCTCCTTTCGCGCGATGTCGCGACAACGCTCGGCGCCATCGTGCTGCGCACTGCACTTCCGCGAATGGCGCTGCGCTTCGAGGCGCGGATGAGCGGAAAGGTCGTCACCGCACTCCAGTTCACGACGCTGATCCTCGCGGTGATCGACCCGGCTACAGTTCGCTGGACGCTCCCGATGGTGGCGATCGCATCTGTCGTGTCGATCGCCGACTACGCCGCAGTCGTCTGGCGCGCGCGGGCGATCACACTCTCGCTGGCGCTGCTGCTCATGGCGCCGGCGGCGCTCGGTGCGCAGCCACCGATCGGCAATGCGAGGAGCGTGCGACTCGAAGCGCGCGCGGATCTGTTCTCCGCGAAGATCGATGCGGCACAGGTCGGGATCGGGCTCGCCAGCGATCTCGGCACCTACTTTCGCCTTGCGTCGATGGTGGGCGCCGGAGTGGCGAGAGCGGGAGAGGAGACCGTCGCCAGCGGACGGGTCGAGATAGTCGGACGGTTCCTGCTCGATCCCTTCCGCCAGGCGCGCTGGGGGCTGTACGGGGGCGCCGGAGCGATGGCGCGCCATGACGACGGCCCGGGGACGCGCGGCTTCCTCACCCTCGTGGTCGGCGCCGAGTTGCCCGCTCGCCGGCAGCAGGTTGCCGCCGTGGAAGTCGGAATCGGCGGCGGGGTGCGGCTGGGGTTCGCGATGCGCCAGGGGAGAGCGCGACGGCGTTAGCGTGAGCTGACTGCCAACGTCGCTCGTTGCGCAGACTTCCAAAAGAAAGAAAGGCGCCCCTCGGATTCGGGGGCGCCCTGCCTCAATCGATCACGCTGCGGCGGTGCTGTCGGCTGACTCCTGCATTGCCTTGGGCGGCTGGCAGAACCGCTCTCCAAGGGTGCGAAGCTCGGCCACCTGCGTATCGCCGAGCTCGTGGTATCGATCCTCGAGGTATTCAATCGTCTGATCGAACCACTCCTTCTGGTGCTCCGGCGCCGAACCGATCACGCCGCATCTGATAATGTGCTGGAACATCTCGTCACGCGCCTGATCGAAGGGAGTCTGCACTTCCACGTCGCGACGATGCTGACGATTTTTTTGATTGGCCATGAATGCTGGTTATGCGGTTGGATTAGGGAAGGCGGTAATGTATTCTCGCCCGGCTCCGTTGCACGGAGGGGCAAGATCGGTGCCCTCTGCGCCCGCGACATCGGATGTCGAAGGCCTCGCAAGATATACTCCCTCCTCGGGCGGAACGTTCCGGATCGGAGTTTCGGTAACTCATCCGCGCACCGTTGCCTTCCTCGAGATGAGCCGATGGCGACCCGATCGGGATACGTGTCGGGGAATTCCCGGTGCTTTCGGGTGGCCATCGCGGTGAAATCGAGATTTGCCCGGCGAGACGATCGGAATCCTGGAGGGATCAGCCGTCGGTGACCCGATCCTCCGCCCTCTCGGGCAATGCATCGGTCCTTTCCGCGCCCGTTGCGGTGAACTCGAGGATGAGCTCGGCGAGGCGATCGGGAGCTTCCTCGGGGACGAGACGCGCGGAGGTGGGGATCCGAACCAGCCTGCTGTGAGGGATCGCAGTCGCGAGACGGTCCGGGATCGATGATTCGAGCCACCGATCGAGCTCTCCCCAGACGATCAGCGTCGGCGTTGCGATCCTGCCGAGGTCGAGGTCCTCGAGGTCGCCGGAGCGGATCGAGCGCCCCAGGAGCAGGAGATGACTGACGCCGTCCTTGCCGACGTAGGGCGCGAGATATCGGGCGATCAGGCGGGGGGGCATGTGCGCGGGATCAGCGACGCTTCCCTCGAGCACCGGCGACAGGAGTGGAGCCGCCCCCAGGACGCCGCGACTTGCGCGCAGGGCGAACCGGGCGGTGTTGCGCTGCATGGCCTTCACGTCGCCTGCGGGCAGCTCGTCGAACGCGACGGAGTTTATCAGCACGAGGCCGTCCACCCGCTCGGGGCGCGTGGCGGCGAGGCGCAGGGCGACGCCTCCTCCCACATCCAGCCCCACGATCGTCGCGCGCGGGAGCCGCAGGGCGGTCATCGCCTTGTCGAGATACTCCGCCTGGGCGGCAATTCCGAAGTCCTCGCCGAAGGGACGGTCCGATTCGCCGTAGCCGAGCATGTCGATGGCGAAGGCGACGCGCTTCGCTACCGCCAGCTGAGGCGCAACTGACCGCCAGACGAAGCTCGATGTGCCGAACCCGTGGACGAGCACGAGAGCCTTGCCGCCGTGGCCATAGCGCTCCACGTGGACCGCTCCGGGTCCTACGGGGATACGAAGAAGATCGGCGTCGATCGTGGACTCGGGCAATCGGAGATGCGGTCGGGCGCGAGTGCCGGCGCCAGCGTGACGGCCGACGGCGTGAGCGGTCGCTCTGTGGCGTGGATGGTCATCGGAGGCGCGCCGCGCGTCAAGTCATGTTGCTTGCATAACGATGGTCCAGTCATAGCTTTCAGACGG
>JBGTMW010000547.1:0-7826 GCA_041743365.1 Gemmatimonadaceae bacterium | reverse complement strand
CTCGTGCGGTCAACGCGTCTCGCGCGGCTCGCCGGACAGGGAAGCGGGCTCCTGAATTGCCGCTGGCGTGGCAGCGGCTGCAGCCGCCGCCGCGCGATCCTCGCCCCACAGCACCCACGCCAGCATGAACGCACCCGTGCTCACGGCCATGTCGGCGATATTGAAGGTCGGCCATCTCATGCTCCCGATGCCGACATCGATGAAGTCCACCACGCCCCGCTCCCAACGGATGCGGTCGATGAGATTGCCGACCGCTCCGCCGCATACGAGCGCGAGTGCGAGCGTGCGCATCGTGTCCCCGCGTCGCGTCTGGAGGTAGAGCCGGCCCAGGATGAACAGGGCACCGATGGTCAGTGCAAGGAAGACCCAGCGCGAGTACTCCCCGACGTTGATTCCGAAGGCCGCACCCCGGTTGTATACGAGCCAGAAGCGCACCGTGTCGCCGATGACCTGGATCGGGTAGCCGGCCCCGGTGAGCTCCGTGTAGGCGATCCACTTGGTGATGACGTCGCTGATGACTATCGCAGCGATCACACCACCGAAGAGACCCGCGCTAGCCCTGCTTCTTTCCATCTTCCTCACGCTGCTTGCAGGTGATGCACAGGCGGGCGTGCGGCAGCGCGTCGAGACGATCGAAATCGATGTCCTCCCCGCAGCTGTGGCACTTCCCGAACGTCTCCGGCGAGCGATACAGACGGCGCAGCGCCTCGTCGATGTGCCACAGGAACCGCCCCTCCTGGCTCGCGAACAAAAACGCCTTCTCGCGCTCCATTGCGTCCGTGCCCTGGTCCGCCATGTGGAACGAGTACGAGCTCAGGTCGCCGTCCGCGGATTGCGGCGTCGCGCCGAACGTCTCGCTGTAGTTGCCGAGCTCCTTGAGCACGCGCTTCCGCTCCTCGAGAAGGCGCTTCTCGAAGTGCGTGAGCGACTTCTTGTTCATGGACTTGGCCTTTCTTGCACCGGATGACGACGTTGGCATTGCTAATGTTCCTTCGTGAGGGCGATGCGGGCAGCATGACCATCCAGGTCAACTGCTTCGACCGCCTGTTGTCCGTCCAGGATGACTTCGCCAACGACGATGTCCCTCGCGAGGACCTCGCTGGCGATCCACTCCAGATGAGCAGCTACCGCTTCCGCGACATCGCGGTCGCCGGCAATCCGGATGCGTATCCGGTCGCTCACCGCCAGCTGCGCTTCCTTGCGCATCCGCTGGATACGGCTGATGAGGTCCCGCGCCATTCCCTCCCGGCGCAGTTCAGGAGTGATCGACGGATCGACCGCAACAAAGTAACCCGCATCACCACTGACGACGAGGTCGCCCGAAGCGTGCCGCACGATCGTCAGATCCTCCGGCTCGAGCAGCTGCGACTCGTTTCCAACGGACACCGCGAGCGGCTCTCCCCGCTCGAACGCGGAAAGCGCCTCGCTGGTCAGGGCCTCCACCGCTTTCGCGGCCAGCGGCATCGACTTGCCGAACTTCTTACCCATCGTTCGGTAATTCGGTTTCGCCGAGAGAGTGACCAGCGAGTCCGCCGAGGTGGCGAACGAGATCTCCTTGACGTTGAGCTCGCTGGACAGGAGCGGCAGCAGCGAAGCCAAAGCCGCGTGGTCGGCACCCGGAACCACGCAGATCACGCGCGAGAGGGGCTGGCGGACCTTGATCCCGACCTCCTCTCGCGCGGCACGCCCAAGGCGCGCGAGCGTCCGGATATGGGTCATCGCGGTCTCGAGCGATGCATCTCCCGCCGCGCGATCCTCGCGGACGAACGACGCCAGGTGCACCGACTCGCCTGTGAGCTCCCGGTGGATCCAGTCCGAGACGAATGGCGCAAAGGGCGCGAGCAGGCGGCAGACGACAACCAGCACCTCGTGCAGCGTCGCGAACGCCGCCCGGTTGTCGGCGCCCTCCACATCGTAGAACCGCCCGCGCGTCTGGCGTACGTACCACTTGGAGACATCCTCATCCACGAACTCCATGACCAGGCTCGCGGCGAGCGTGGCGTCGAACCGCTCCAGGAGCCGGTCGACTTCGCTCTCGACTGTCGCGAGGCGCGCGAGAACCCAGCGATCGATCGCCGGACGCTCGGACGGCGGCGGGTCGTCGGATGACGGGTGCCACCCGAAATTGGCGTACTCGGCGAAGATTCCGCTGTAGATGTTCTTGAGAGTGATGAGGAAGCGTCCCGCCTTCTCGCGGATCGCGCCTTCATCGAAGCGGCGCGGGATCCAGACCTGGCTGGAGACCAGCAGAAAGAGCCTGATGCCGTCCACGCCGTGGCGGGGGATCACCGACCATGGATCCACCGCGTTCCCCTTGCTCTTCGACATCTTCACGCCCTGCGCATCGAGAACGAGGTCGTTCACGACCACGCTCCGATATGGAGAGGCGGAAACGCTCGTCACCCCGCTCCCCGTTGCGACACTGTTGTTCGGCAGATCGTCGGCCAGACCCGTCGCGATCGCGAGCAGCGAGTAGAACCAGCCGCGCGTCTGGTCGACACCTTCGGCGATGAAGTCGGCAGGATAATGGCTCGCGAGCTGGTCGCGGTTCTCGAAGGGAAAGTGCCACTGCGCGAAGGGCATGGATCCGGAGTCGAACCAGGCGTCGATGACCTCCGGCGTCCTGCGCATTCGTCCACCGCATTCGCAGTCCCATTCGTAGGCATCGATGAACGGCTTGTGCGGATCGAAGTCCTCCGGCAGCGGCCTGCCAGTGCGCGTAGCGAGGTCGGCGTAGCTTCCGATCGACTGCACGTGCGTCTCATCCGAATCGCACAGCCACACCGGGAGCGGAGTGCCCCAGTACCGGTCGCGGGAGATGGCCCAGTCGATGTTGTTGACCAGCCATTCACCGAATCGCTTCTCGCCGGCCTCCGGCGGGTGCCAGTCGACGTGCGCGTTGCGGGCGAGCATCTGGTCGCGGAACGCCGTGGTGCGGACGAACCACGAGGTGCGCGCGTAGTACAGCAGCGGCGTGGAGCAGCGCCAGCAATGGGGATAGGCATGCTCGAGCGTGCCTGCCTTCCAGAGAATGCCGCGGCGCTCGAGCTCCTCGATGATGATGGGATCTGCCTTCTTGACGAAGAGCCCACCCACGAGCGGCGTCCCCTCCGGAAACTCCCCGCGCAGGTTCACCGGCTGGAGGAACGCGAGCCCGTGGCGCTGCCCGGCGGCGTAGTCGTCCGCACCGAACGCGGGCGACATGTGCACCACCCCGGTCCCGTCGCTCGCGGAGACGAACGTCTCGGCGACGATCACCTCATGCTCGCCCTCTCCATACTCGGCCCAGTCCAGGGGCCGCTGGTAGCGCTGGCCGGCGAGCTCGGTGCCGGGTACCCTGCCCACCACGGCCCACCTGTCGTCGTAGTCGTCGCCGAGTACCGCCGGCGCGCGCGACTCGGCAATGATGATCGTCCCGATCTCCGCCGTGCGCTTGCGCAGCTCCAGGTAGGTGATCTCGGGATGCACGGCGAGCGCAGTGTTCGCTACCAGGGTCCACGGCGTCGTGGTCCAGACCAGGATGCGGCGGCGCTGAACGTCGGCCGATCCTCCCGACCGGTCGCCGGCGGTCACGCCCTCGGCGCGTTCCTTACCGCGACCATCCGCCCGGGTCGTGCGCCCGGAGCCCGGGAGAAGGTCGAGGGCGATGTAGATGCTGGGATCGACGACGTCCTTGTAGCCCTGGGCCACCTCGTGGCTCGACAGCGCCGTTCCGCAGCGCGGACAGTACGGAAGAATCTTGTGGCCCCGGTAGAGCAGCTTCCGCTCGTACAGCCGATGCAGTGCCCACCACACGCTCTCGACGTAATCGTTCGAGTACGTGATGTAGGGGTTGTCGTAGTCCAGCCAGAACCCGATGCGCTCGCTCAGCGTCTGCCACTCCGCGCGATACCTGAACACGCTCTCGCGACAGAGCGCGTTGAAGCGCTCGACACCCATCTCCTCGATCTGCTGCTTCCCGCTGATACCGAGCTGCTTCTCCACCTCGATCTCGACCGGAAGACCATGCGTGTCCCATCCCGCCTTCCGGTCCACGCGAAAGCCCTTCATCGCGCGGTGGCGACAGAAGAGATCCTTGATCGTGCGCGCGAAGACGTGGTGAATGCCCGGACGGCCGTTGGCGGTGGGCGGCCCCTCGAAGAACACCCATGTCGGGGCATCCTCACGCGCGCGCATCGTCTGACCGAAAAGATCCTCCTCGTCCCAGCGCGCCAGCATCTCCTCCTCGACCTCGGCCTGCGGCCGATCGGGTCCGAGCGGACGGTAGCGCCTGCCTGCCTCGGCGCCGGTCATAGCCGCTCGATGACGCCGGAGACGAGTGAGCTCAGCGAAGGCTCCGCCCGTCCCGCGACGGCGATGATCTTCTCCACCGTCGCCGGCTCGAGCGCGTCGGGCAGGCACTGGTCCGTGATGATCGACACCCCGAGCACCCTCATCCCTCCATGCAGCGCCACGATGACTTCCGGCACGGTCGACATCCCGACCACATCGGCGCCGAGCATTCGCAGCGCGCGATACTCGGCACGCGTCTCCAGCGAAGGGCCGGGGACGGCGATGTAGACGCCTTCGCGCAGCACGATCCTCCGTTCCACCGCGACCTCGCGCGCGATCGTGCGAAGCTGGGCGTCGTACGGGGCGGACATGTCGGGAAAGCGCGGGCCGAGCGAGTCATCGTTCGGCCCGACGAGCGGGTTGTCGCCAAGGAGGTTGATGTGATCCGCGATGAGCATCAGGTCACCCGGAGCCCAGAGCGGATGCATTCCACCGCATGCGTTGGACACTATCAGCGTTTCGGCGCCGAGCGCGCGAAGCACGCGCACCGGGAAGGTCACCTGCTGGAGGGTGTAGCCCTCGTATCGGTGGAATCGCCCCTGCATGGCGATCACTGTCTTGCCCGCCAGCGTGCCGACCAGCAGCCGTCCCGCATGCGACTCGACCGTGGCCGCCGGGAACCCCGGGATCTCCGGGTATTCGACGATCGTCGGACGCTCGATCTGGCGCGCCAGCTCCCCGAGCCCGGTACCGAGGATGAGCGCAATGGCCGGCTTCGCCTGCGTGTGTGCGCGCACCGCTTGCACGGCGGCGTCGATCTCGGCGCGGAGGGAACTCCCCTCTCGATGGGCCGCGTGGAGTACGGCGGTCATTCCTTGATGAGGGAGTTGAGCCAGGCCGGCGTCTGCCTTCCGTGACGCTGCTCCTGGGTGCTCCCTTCCTCACGCGCCGATGGCTGCTCGGCGGTCGCGGCCTCGATCTCGGCAAGCTGGCGCTCGACGATGGTCCGAAGATGCGACAGGTACGCGCGCCTCGCCCGCTCGAGCTGTTCGATCTCGCGCTGCAGCCGCTCGATCTCCGCACGGGCCGCGTCCACCAGGCGCTCCCCTTCGGCACGCGCCTCGCGAAGAATGAGCTGCGACTCGCGCTCGGCCTGCTCGCGGATCTCGGAGCGCAGCTGCTGCGCCGACACGAGCGCGTCGTTCAGCGCCCGGTCACGATCACGAAAGGACCGGAGCTGCTCGTGGAAGTTCCTCGCCTTGGCATCGAGATCCTGGTTGAGCCGCGTCAGGCGCTCCATCTCATCGGCGACCTGATTCCTGAACTCTTCCACGCGGGCCACGTCGTAGCCTCGCATTACCTTGGGGAACTCGCTGCGCCGGACGTCGAGCGGTGTAAAATGAAATGCGTCGTCGTTCATGCGTCCCTCGCTCCAAGGAGGATCGTTCCAAGCCGGACCATGGTTGCGCCCTCTTCCACCGCCACCTCGAAATCTCCCGACATACCCATCGATAGCTCCGTAGCCTGGTGGCCCGCCGTGACCAGCGCTGCATAGGCAGACCTCGCGCCGGCGAACACCGCGCGCAGCTCTCTCTCGCTCGCTCCCTCCGGGGCGATCGTCATTACCCCGCGAACGTCCAGTCCTTCCACGGTGCGCAGGCGGGCTGCTTCACGCTCGATCTCCGACATCTCATAGCCGCCCTTCGAGGTTTCGCCGGACACGTTGACCTGCACGAGCACCGGCATCCGGGAGCCCGACTCGGTCCCGTATGCCGCAACCGCATTCGCGAGACGCGCGCTATCCAGTGAGTGCAACAGGGCGAACCCCTTCAGCGACTTCACCTTGTTGCGTTGCAGGTGGCCGATCAGATGCCAGCGCACCGGAGCGGTGACCTCCGGCATCTTTCGCAATGCTTCCTGGACGCGGTTCTCGCCGACGTCCGTAATGCCCGCCGCAAATGCCGCCTCCACAGCGTCGGCTCCGTGCGTCTTCGTGACCGCGACGATCGTGACCTGCTGACCGTGGCCTCCGCGGGCGGTGGCGGCACTGATCCGCTCGCGGATCTCCGACACTCGACCGGCGAGGTCGAGAAATGGCATAAGACCGGAAGCTATCGGTAGTTACACGTTGAATCAAGTAAACGAACAGCCGCTGTGTCGGTTCGCGCCCTGAGAGGGAGCGAGCGACAGCGCAGCGAGGCGAGCATCAGGCGGTTGGTCGGGTCGGTGGACTCCCGCAGTGGCGAGTCCACCAGGGACGCGAGCGCATCCCCCCAGCGCTCGGCGTAGCGGAAATCCACCGCGGGCAGCTGCCCCGTACTCTCGCCTCCGCCGCGCGCGACGTCGATCGACTCGCCGAGCGGGCCGCCCTCCTCGACCGCGACGTATACCAGTCCACGCATTAGCCACCGGTCGCCGAGCCGGTCGCGAACGGCGCGATCGACCGTCGACGCGACGACAAGGGGCCGTCCGCGCACCCGGGCTGACGTGCGCAGAGCGTCGAGCTCGAGACTGATTCCGCGCCACGCGTGAGGCGGAGGAGTGCCCAGCCCCCAACGCCTGTGCAGCTCCGCGCGGTACCAGTCGGCCCCGAGCAGCGGATAGGTGACGACGACGACATCGCGGTTTCTCTCCAGAACCTGCTGGCGAAACCAGAGGGGGTAGGTGTCGTTGTCCCCGGCCACCACGAGCACCGCGCTGTCCGGCGCATCGCGGAGCAGCTCCTCGGCGAAGATACCGGGGAGCGTCGCCTCCCAGCCGGCGTCCCGGTGAACCGCCCTCCAGTTGAGCGCGGCCGGCAGGGCGGCGACGACGAGCCCGATTGCGATCGATATTCGGGGCTGGAGGCGGACGATCCTCGCGGCCGCGTGCGCGGCTCCGATGCCGGCCCAGAGTCCCCATGTCCAGAACGCGAACATGAAGAAGTAGTCGCGCTCTCGCGGCTCGTGCGAAGTGCCTTCCGGAAGTATCCCGTGACCGATCGACGGCCCTGCCCGAAGATTGAGGTAGGCGACGACACCCAGCGAGCCGCACAGGCCCAGCAGCGCCAGGCCGCGCCAGCTTCGTGCATCGGTCCGACGATGCACGCTCGCACCGACGACGCCGAGGACGATGTACGTCAGCGAGAGCGCCGTGCGTGAGAACGTCGGCGTGACGCCCGGCGCGAGCCCTAGCGCGACCTGCCAGTCGGCGTACTCGAGAACGTTGACGAGCTGCAGCCATACAGGCGCCTGGCGGGGGAACAGCCCGGCAACGTTGTACTGGTCCCGGGATATGACGCTCAGCAATGCGCTGAACGTCGACGGATTTCCCTGATTGATGCCCGGATCGTGCTGCGCACGAATGAAGAGGAACGCCAGCGCCGACAAGCCGATCACGACCACGACCGGCACCAGCGCGATGTCCCGCCGCGGCAGGCGGGGCATGATCACCAGGATTGCGAGCACCACGCCCGCCACTGACGCCAGCCACCAGCGACCCGTGCCAATGCCGGCCGAAACGAGCAGCGCCGACGTGAGCACTCCTCCGGTACGCCAGCGAAAGGTGAGATCGGG
>JBGTMW010000546.1:0-5717 GCA_041743365.1 Gemmatimonadaceae bacterium | reverse complement strand
GACGACGACGCCTCCGCATGGTTCGCGAACGAGTTCCCGCGACTTGCATGGGCCACCACGACCGACCAGGCACAGAACGGCGTCGTCGTCAGGACCTTCTACCGCGTTCGCGGTGTGAAGCTCGACGGCTGCACGCTGAACTTTGCCGCGAGCATCGACACCGATTCCGCGAACGTGCGCGGCTATCGGTTCGCCTCGTACAGCATTCCGCTCCAGGCGGTCGCCGGCCTGGCGATAAGAAAAGCCGATGGTGCCGCCGCCGGCTGGGTACGCACCGAGCCTGCGAGCGACATTCAGCTCACCGCCGCCCGCGGCGGGGTGTTCACGCACAGAACGCCGAACTACCGGTCGCACGATTTCGTCAACCCGGAGATGATCACCACCGAGGTGCTGCGCGCCTCCATCACCGTCGGTGACGAAGCCGAGGCGGAGCAGATAGCAAAGGCCGTGAGACAGGCTGCGCGCCGCTGCGGCGCGCCCTGACACGAAGCATGACGGTTCTGCCCCGGCCCGCTATCATTCGCGAGCCGGGGCAGCCGTTTTTTCTCCATGGTCGAGCTCGAACGGTTTCCTGATGCCCCGATCCTACGTCTGACTGCGGGAGAGCTTCTTGCCAGTTAGATTAAGTGAGATCGAATTCATCACCCAGGAGTGACCGTCTTGGCTCAGGCCCCGACCGCGACGACCCGCGGCAACGCAGTGGACGACGCGCACGACGACATCATATATCCGCCCTCCATTCCGTTCGTGCTCGTCCACATCGCGTGCTTCGCGGCGATCTGGTCCGGCGTGACGACAACCGCGCTCATCCTCTGTGTCGCGCTGTACGTCGTCCGGATGTTCGGCGTCACGGCCGGATATCATCGCTACTTCTCCCACCGCAGCTACAAGACGAGCCGGGCCGTGCAGTTCCTGCTCGCCTTCCTCGCCCAGAGCTCCGCCCAGCGAGGCATACTCTGGTGGGCGGCCAAGCACCGCCATCATCACAAGCACTCCGACACGGCGATGGACGTCCACTCGCCGCGGCAGAGCGGGTTCTGGTATGCGCACGTGGGCTGGATATTCACGCCGCAGCACGGCCAGACCGATTTCGACGCGGTGCCCGACCTCACGAAATACCCGGAGCTCGTCTGGCTCAACCGGCATCCGTACCTGCCGGCAACGATCCTCGGCGCCGGCGCCTGGCTGTTCGCCGGTTGGTCCGGGCTGGTGGTCGGCTTCGTCTGGAGCACGGTGCTGCTCTATCATGGAACGTTCTTCATCAACTCCCTCGCGCACGTGCACGGAAAGCAGCGCTACGTGACCGGTGACGACTCCCGCAACAACTGGTGGCTCTCCGTCATCACCCTGGGCGAAGGTTGGCACAACAATCACCACACCTATCAACGGTCCACCCGTCAGGGATTTCGCTGGTACGAATTCGACCCGACCTTCTATGTCCTGAAGACGCTGAGCTGGGGACGCGTCGTGTGGGACCTTGGCGTTCCGCCGCCTGACGTCATCCGCAATGAGCGCCCGCTGGGTCGCGCGCTGCTCGAGAAGGTCGCGCGTCAGCTCGCGGCGAGCTTCCCGCTCGACCAGATCTCGGCGCGCGCGCGCGAGGCATGGGCGAATACCATGACGATCCAGGAGCTGCGCGATCGCCTGGCCGCCGAGCAGGTCCGCGCCGAGGAGCTGATCGCGGAGCTTCAGTTGCCGCAGCTTCCCACGATGGCGGAGATTCGGCTCCAGGCAGAGCAGATGTTCGCAGCGACGCCGTCCATGGACGAGATAGTGGCCCGCGCGCGCGAGCTGATCCTCCAGAGCGTGTCGGTCCAGTTGCTCGCGATTCCAGAGCCGGCCTGACCCAGCCGGGCTTCCGGGATGCAGTGAGATGAGGGTCCTGGTCGCCGACATTGGAGGCACGCACGCACGCGTGGCGGCTATCGAGGCCACCGACCATGGAATGCGCGTCGTGCACAGCGCGCGGTACGTGAGCCGCGATCACCCGGGCCTTTCGTCGGTGATTCGCGGCTTCGTTGCGGAGAGCGGCCTGACATTCGATCGCGCCTGCATCGGCGTCGCTTGCCCGATCACGGAGGGTGTGTGCGATGCGCCGAACCTTCCGTGGCAGATCCGCACGGGGGACGTTTCGGAGAGAACCGGGATCCCCCACGTCACGCTGATCAACGATTTCGAGGCGCTCGGTCACGCGATCGCCCACCTCGACGCTTCCGACACCGTCACGCTCCAGGCGGGCGTACCGACCATTAACGGGCCCATCGCTCTGATCGGCGCGGGCACGGGGCTGGGGCAGTCCTTTCTGCTCTGGGATGGAGAGCGCTACCGCGTCTACGCATCGGAGGGTGGTCACTCCACGCTCGCCGCGCAGACCGAGCGCGAGTGGGGCTTCGTTCGCCACTTCGCCGAGGAATTCGGCCACGTCTCGTACGAGCGTGTTCTTTCCGGGCCGGGTCTCGTGAACGTGTACCGCTACCTTGCTTCGGCGCGCGGAGTACCGGCGGACGATCCGGTTTCGCTCGAGGTGGATCGCGAAGGACCGCCAGCGGTGACGCGGCATGCCCTCGATGCCACCGACCCGGTCTGCGTCGAAGCGCTGGATTTCTTCGCCTCCGTGTATGGAAGCCAGGCCGGCAACGCTGCCATGTCGGTGATGGCGATCGGAGGAGTGTTCCTTGGCGGCGGTATCGCCGCGCAAACGGTCGCGAAGCTGCGCGACGGCACCTTCCTGAGGACGTTCCGCGGCAAGGGGCGCCTGACCCAGGTACTCGAGCGCATCCCCGTTCACGTCATCGTCAACACCGACGCGGCCCTGGTAGGTGCGGCGGCCGTTGCATTCAGGCTGGCGCGCAGCGCGGGTTGACCAGCCGCCGGACTTCCGGGAGGGTGAGCTGCTTCATGACATCCTCGCGGTCAGCGTACCCCTCGGCCGTGGTCACGCAGGCACGGCCGGGATCTCGCTGGTGTGGCTCTCGCTCCGGTGGGCGCCATGTGCGCGGTCGTCGTGCGCGAGAGCCGTGGTAGCGCCGACGCCGACGCCGGCGACGATTCCGGTCAACGCGCCTGTCCACACTGTCCATGACGGCTGCGACAGCCCGAACATGGCGGAAATCGCGCTGAGTCCGATCGCAGCCACGGCGAGCAGGATCGGAAGCGCCCTGACGATCTGACCGCCAGCGCCCGTCATGCGCATGACGTCTCCCGCGCGGCGCGCAACGCGCCTCGCCCGCCGCCCCGTCCAGTAACCTGCAAGGAAGAGCGGAAATCCGACCCAGAAGGCCGAGATGAGATCGGGATCCGCTTGAAGCCTGCTTGCGGTCGGAACCAGGAGCAGCCATCCCGCGGCCGAGTGGAGCTCCAGCAGTGCATCGCGTCCCCATCCGGCAACGCGCAGACTTCCAGGGTCGTGGTGGGCGTTCAGACGCACCACCTCGCGCCCGAGTGGATCGACCGACGTCGCCATCGCATCGAACAGCACGACCGAAGGCGTGACCAGCCGAAGCTCGGTCGCGAGCATTCGCACCCTGAAGAGCAGGTCGTGACCGCGATTCGCGAGCATGAGTATCTCGCGTTCCTCCCGATCGGCCATGCGGAAGATCGGAGCGACGCGCGACCGCGCCTGTCCACCAATGACCTCGACGTCGACCCGGAGCGTTCGTGTCATCGCGCTCCGCAGGGCGTCGCTGTCCGGCGCCGGTCCGTCGGGGACTGCAAACCCGGCGACGTTCACCGACACGACCTCGCCGCCATGCCGGTCGAACCCCCCGAGCTCGGGGTCCCACTGTCCGAAATAGTCCGACGAAGGAAGCGTTCCCTGGAATGCCAGTGCGGTGACGAGCGTGACCACGAGCCAGGCCGCGCAGGTCACGGTCGCGAACCGGAGCGCTGCCCGCGACCGAGGGTACAGGATCGCGCGACGCCGCAGCGAAAGACGGAAGCCGACGGCGGTTCCGGCGATGTTCGCGACGATGTCCGAGATGCTCGCGGTTCTTCCCAGGGGAAGCGCGAGCTGGAGCGATTCCACGAGGATCGTCGTCGCTGCGCCGACCAGCAGCGCGGTGCGCCAGCGTGCACCGATCAGCGCCAGTCCTGCGCCCATGGGAACGAAGAGCAGACTGTTGGCGAGCACGTCCACCATCACATGCGGACCGCACGCGATGCAGAACCTCGACGCTGCGATCGTCACGGGGCGAAGCGTGGCGAACACGACGATCAAGGCTGCCAGCAGCAGCACGACCCCTCCCTCGAGGTGCCTGATGCGGGCGGGGGTCATCGCGCTGCGATGTCGGCCGCGGCCGTGGCGCCGTGAATGTGACATCACGAACGTTGGCGGGCGCCGCCAATGAGCGCCAGCGCCCGGGTCCCGTGGCCGGTGACCTGGTCGAGAGTGCACTGGCGCGGAGCCTTGTCGGGTCGCCACCGAAGGAGCTTTGTGCCGTGGCGGAACCGGACACCCGATACATGGTCGTATTCCACTTCCACGACCAGCCTAGGCGCGAGCGGCTGCCACTCCGCCGAGCGCTCGGTGCTCCAGCGGCTCTGGCCGCCAGGAGCCTGGCCAGTGAAGCCCGGAGGCTTCACCAGCGGCTCGAGCGTGGGGAGCAGCGCCTTGCGCTCCTCAGCCTTGAAGCTCGATGTGAATCCGACGTGGTGCAGCAGCCCCGCCGCATCGTACAGCCCGAGCAGGAGCGAGCCGACCGACCGGCCCTTCGACGAGTATCGAAAGCCCCCCACCACGCAATCGGCCGTGCGCGCCTGCTTGACCTTGACCATCTCCTCTCGTCGTCCCGCCGCATAGGGAGCATCGACGCGCTTTGCGATGATTCCATCGAGCCCGCCCCCTGCCGAGCGAAACCATCGCTTCGCGACCGCGAGTGAACGGGTAGAGGGGGACAGTCGGATCCGCATGCCGCGCTCGAGGAACCGCGTCGCGAACCTCTCCAGCCGTTCACGCCTCTCCTCGAGAGCCCGCTCGGTGAGCAGCGTGCCGCGTTCATCCACGAGAATGTCGAATACCAGCAGCAGTGCGGGATGTGCTTCCGAGAGCGTGCGCACGCGGCTCGCCGCGGGATGAATCCGCTGAAGCAGGTCGTCGAACGAAAGCGCACCCTTCACCGGCACCACGATCTCACCGTCGAGCACGAATCGCTTCGCGCCGAGTCCCATCACCGCGGCAACGACGTCCGGGAAGTAGCGGGTGAGCGGCTTTCCGGCCTTGGACTGGAGCACCACGCGTTCGCCGTCGCGGAACACCACGCAACGGAACCCATCCCACTTCGGCTCGTACTGCCACCCGGGCGGTACCGGAATCTCGTCGCCCGAGAGCGCCTCCATGGGCGCGAAGGGAGTTCGGATCGGGAGGCTCATTACACTGTCGGGAGACGGTAGCGCTTGCCGCGGGCAAGCATCGGCTTCCACAGGTCACCCACTTCGCCCAGTCGCGCCGGAACGTTGTCGATCCGGAAATCCTCGATGCGCTTCCCGGCCTCCACCTCTTCCCAGGTGACCGGCGTCGAGACTCCCGGCACCGGTCGCGGACGCACCGAGTAGACGGATGCGAGCGTCCGCCCCCATGCGTTCTGGTTGTAGTCCACGAGCACGCGGCCGCGCGGCCGCCGGGCGACCCGGTACTCCGCGGTTATCAGCTTCGGTCTCTCGCCCGCCAGGGTCACCGCGAGCTCCTTCGCGAAGCTCCATACCTCCTTCTGGGTCGGGCC
>JBGTMW010000545.1:0-2402 GCA_041743365.1 Gemmatimonadaceae bacterium | reverse complement strand
GATCGCCCACGCTGCCGCCCGAGGCCAGCGCCTCGCGAGCGGCATCAGCCGTGATGTGATAGAACCCGGCTTCGGTGACGGACAGGAACGAGTACTTCGGCAGCAGAAAGTCGAAGAGAGGCTCGCCGGCAAGGGCACGCTGGGCGTCTCCCAGCGCGTCGAGGGTTTCGCGGAAGTGAATGAACATCACGTCACTGTCCGACCCGATGAGCGACACCACCGCGCTCCAGCCTGACTGGCTGGACTCATCGTCCTTCGCCGGGTTCGTCAATCGCGTCAGGCATTCCGCGGCCGTGGCCCTGATCCGATCCAGATCTACCCTCGCCACGCCGCGCAGCGCCCGGCGGTCGACGGCGAACACCTGGTGAAGGGCATACCAGCCCTCGGCGGTCTCCGGTGGGTGTGCGTGCTCGGCCATGCCGAAAAGATGCCGCGCAGCAGGCGAAAACTCCACCGGTCGCCGTCTTCGCGGACTACGTCGTCGTCAGCTGTTCACCGCTGGCTTCAGCGACGCGGATCGATTCCGAACCATCTCGACGGTCTCCGCCAACAAACTGAGCTCGTAGGGCTTCTCGAGCACGGGACAGTGCGTCTCCTGCAGGAAGGCTGCCGCTTCGCCTGACACGACGTCGCCAGTGGCGAAGATGAGGCGCGCCACCAGCTCCGGCCGTCGGACGGCGAGGGCGGCGTAGAGCTCCATTCCCGACATGCCGGGCATTCTGAGATCGCACACCATCACATCGAACCAATAGCTGTCACGATCCATCAGCGCGTGGAGTCCCTTCTCGCCGTCGCCAGCATCCTCCACGACCCACCCTCGCTTCTCGAAGAAGCGACGCAACGCGTTCCGGATCGGCATCTCATCATCGATGATCAGGACGTGCGGCCTGCGATCCGAGGCGTCTCTCGTCGCAGCCAACGCCTCCGGCACGCCCGGACGCACGGCGGTGTCGTCCCGGACTATGGAGAGGGCTCTCGGCGTCCGACGCGTGAGGTGCGCGGGAAGCTGGTGAGGAGTCGGATTGGCGTCGGGCGGTGCGATGCTCAGGGGAAGTGAAACGACGAAGCGGGCACCACCCCCCTCGGACGCCGGGCGGTTCTCGGCGCGTATCGCGCCCCCGTGCTGCTGCACGATCCCGAGTGAAACGGGGAGCCCAAGCCCGGTTCCCTGCCCTACCGGCTTGGTAGTGAAGAAGGGCTCGAAGAGATGCGGGAAGACAGCCGCCTCGATCCCCGGTCCGGTGTCCTCGACGGCGATCTCGAGGCGATCGTCGACCGTGCTGGCCGAGACGCGGACCTTGCCATCGGCACCCGCTGCCTGAACGGCATTCATCACCAGGTTCGTGAAAACCTGCTCGAGCCCTGCCCTGTCCACCGGGAGCGAGGCATCGAGTCCCCCAACTTCCGTGGTGAGTGCGACCCCGACCGCCTGCGCGGCCGGACTGAGCGTGCGTGACACGCGATCGAGCAGCTCTCCAATGTCGGTGCTGGTTCGTTGGCGTCCTTCGCTGTGTCGCACGAAGGACAGCAGGTCGCGCACGATCGCCCGCGATCGCTGTGCCTGGCCGAAGATGATGTTGAGCGATTCGCGGGTCTCGCTGTCCCTGCAGTCGTGAAGCAGGAGCTCGGAGAAGCCCAGGATCGCCGCCAGGGGATTGTTGAGCTCGTGCGCCACACCCGAGACGAGCTGTCCGACCGCCTGCATCTTCGACGACTGCGCGAGCTGGAGCTGGAGGTCGTGACGCTCCGCCTCGGCGCGCTTTCGCTGGGTGATGTCGACCATCTGCGAGACGAAGTGCAGCGGGAATCCATCCGCATCGTGCGCAACCGAGACGCCGAGGAGGACCCAGACGACGTCGCCCCTCTTGTGGATGTAGCGCTTCTCCATCTGGAAGCTGCGAACCTCCCCCGCGAACAACCGGCCTATCGCCGCCTTGCTTGCCTCGCGATCCTCGGGATGGGTGATGTCCTCGAAGCGCACGACCGCCAGCTCCTCGGGGGTGTAGCCGAGCATCTCGCAGAGGGCGGCATTGGCCTGGGTGAACTTCCCATCCGCGGCGGCGAGGGTCATTCCGACGGCCGAGCATTCGAAGGCCGTGCGGAACCGTTCCTGGCTGGCCTGGAGTGCCGTGAGTGCGTCGGTGCGGGCCGCGATGAGCCGCTTCTTCTCCTCGAACTCCCTTGCGTGCCCCAGCGCCGCGGCAAGCACTCCGGCCATCAATCGGAGCGTGTCGGAGTCGCGCTCGGTGAAGAAGTTCGGCGTCAGCGCGGCCTGCTCGAGGATCCCGATCACCTGCCTCTCGTAGAGCAGCGGAACCGCGATCACTGACCGCACGCCGGTGCTCCGCGCCAGGTCGCGGTCCACCCGCGGATCGGTCTCGGTGTCGCTGCAGGCGACGAGC
>JBGTMW010000544.1:0-1726 GCA_041743365.1 Gemmatimonadaceae bacterium | reverse complement strand
CGGCCGCGATGGCGGCGTGCGACCCGAACGGCTGGCCGTCGGGGGGGATGGTGACGAGGACGAGCGGCGCGGGGCGCTCAGGCACCGGTGCCGGCCGCATCGGTCTCGCGCAGGCGATTGAGCTGCTCGAGATGCATGAGGTCGTGCAGGCCGATGAACAGTAGCCACTCCCCGCAGCGCAGGCGGCCAACCAGCGGATGGATGACGTGGCACGGCTGCAACTCGTGCCCGGCGATGCGCCCGGCCGCCTCCCGGATCGACCGACGCGACTTGTTGAGGAGGAGCAGCAGGCGCTCACGGGTCGCGTCCGGCGGGCCGGGGATGGACGGGATCACGGTCGGAGGCTCGTCGCGAACGGGCGTGCCGCCGGCGTCGAGCGCCGCCCACATGGCCAGGAAGCGTCGGGCAGCCGTGGTATGGGCGAAGGCCTGCGCGACGTTCCAGTCCTCCTCGCCGCCGGGTGCGCGCAGCAGCCGCTCCGGCAGGTCAGCCAGGATGGTCTCGAGCGCATCGCCCACGGCTTCCTGTTGCGCAAGGATCCGTGGCGCGTCGCCTTCGTTGACGAGCCCGCGCAGCTCGCGACGCAGGGCTTTCGGTCCGGTCGGATTCCAGTCGAACGCCCGCCATAGAGCCACGACGTCGGGCGCATCGGCCTCGAGTGGCGTGAGCCAGGCCGTCGCCGCCATTTCAGAGACGCTCGAAGCGCTCGACCGGCATCACGAACACGGTGGCGCCGCCCACCTCCACCTCGACCGGGTAGGGCATGTAAAACTCGCCCGGCTCCATGATCGGCGGCATCGGGTTCACGAACTGCTTGCGCGAGTGGCAGTTTGCGCTGATGACCTCCAGCACCGCGTCGACCTGGTCGTCCTCCACGCCGACGAGGACGGTGGCATTGCCCTGCTTGAGGAACCCGCCCGACGAGTTGAAGCGCGTCGCGCGGTACTCCTTCTCCAGAAGGGCGTCGACGAGCGTCGCGGCGTCCTCGTTGTGCACGATGGCGGTGACGAGCTTCATCGGTCAGCGGGCTCCTTCGTTCACGTATCCAGGCACGACGGCCACCAGGGCAGCCTCGATTATGGCGCAGGGGAGCACCCGAGGGCCACCCGTCACGTATCCCGCGGCTCTCTTCTGTGGTTCGTGGCTTCGAGCGCGTCCGGCGCGGCGAGCACCTGCGAAGTTGCACCCCACGACACTAACTGCGAACGACGCGAAGCTCACACGTCCCTGGTGGCACCCCATGCGACAGGGTACGAGCGAACTCGCGTTCATTCGGCTGTAGTCGCGCCCCGTGCAACACACGACTCGTCCGTGCCGCTGCCGCTAAGGGATCAGCGGTTCCACGATGGCGCGGATGGCGGCATCGGCATCGGTCACGGACCCCGAGCCGTCGATGATTCGGAATCTGTCGGGCTCATCGTCGGCCAGGCGCAGGTAGGCCGTGCGGACCTGCTCGAAGAAGGCGACGCCCTCGGTGTCCTCGAAGCGGTTCCACTCGGTGCGCCGACGCGTCCGCTCGAGACCCACATCGACGGATACGTCGAGCAGGAGCGTGAGATCCGGACGCAGTCCGCCGGTGGCGAATTCCTGGAGCCGGCGCAGGTCGGCGAGGTCGTTGCCGTATCCCGCGCCCTGGTAGGCGAGCGACGAGTCGATGTAGCGCGCGCAGACCACCCAGTCGCCGCGGCCGAGGGCGGGGCGGATGACGCGGGCCACGTGCTGCGCG
>JBGTMW010000543.1:0-6694 GCA_041743365.1 Gemmatimonadaceae bacterium | reverse complement strand
GATCCGACGCGCGGCGGCGTCGCGACGACCCTCAACGAGATCGCGCTGCAATCCGGCGTTTGCGTGACGCTCGATGAAAGCTCCGTACCGATTCGCCCCGCGGTACGCGGCGCCTGCGAGATGCTCGGGATCGATCCCCTGCACATCGCGAATGAAGGCAAACTGCTCGCCATCGTGCCGCCGGCCGAGTGCGACTCCGCGCTCGCCGCAATGCGCGGTCATTCGCTCGGGGGCGATGCGGCAGTCATCGGCGAAGTCGTTGAAGCGCCCGAGGGCATGGTGATACTTCGCACCACCATTGGCGGCTCACGCGTTCTCGACATGCTCGTTGGTGATCCGTTGCCGAGGATCTGTTGATGATCGTCAAGCCTTCGTCGTAGTTGGCAGGCCCGTCTCCGAATCGACGATCAAGTCACCACGAGGACCTGTACATGGCGACAACAGCCGAACCCACGACCACGATTGAAGGCGGCCAGCCATCCATACCGGCCACGCTCCCCGAGCCGAAGCGCGAGCGTCTTCCGCTCGGGCCGCTGAAGACCATCCACGTCTTCTGGATGGCGGGGATGAGCTGCGATGGATGCACAATCGCCGTCGCCGGGGCCACGAACCCCGGCATCGAGGGCCTGCTCACGGGCACCGTGCCGGCAATGCCCAAGGTCATCCTGCATCACCCCGTGCTGTCGGTCGAGGCGGGCTCCGCGTTCATGCAGGCGTTCAAGGATGCGCACGCGGGCACCCTGGGCGACCCATATGTCGTGGTGTTCGAGGGCTCGGTCGCCGATGAGCGCATAGCCGCACGGACGGGAGGCTACTTCAGCGCGATGGGCTCCGAGGCCATCAGCGGCGAGGCGGGCGACGGAGACGACACCCACCATCCGGTTCCGACCACCGCGTGGCTCTCCCGGCTCACGCCCGGCGCCGCGGCCACGATCGCGATCGGGACCTGCGCCACCTGGGGCGGCGTCCCCTCGGCGGAGGGAAATCCCACGGGCTCGATGAGCGTGATGGATTTCCTCGGCAAGGATTACCGGAGCGCGTTCGGTCTGCCGGTGATCAACATCCCGGGATGCGCTCCCGTAGGCGACAACTTCACCGAGACCGTGTTCGCGATCCTGCTCTTCCTCCAGGGACTCGGACCCCTGCCGAGCTTCGATGAGCTGGGGCGGCCATCCTGGTTGTTCAGTGAGACCGTGCACCAGGGATGCACACGCGCCGGCTATTACGAGGAGGGGATCTTCGCGAAGCACTACGGCGACCCGGAGTGTCTCGTCGAGATCGGATGCTGGGGCCCGGTGGTGAACTGCAACATCGTGAAGCGCGGCGCGATCAATCACATGGGTGGCTGCATGAAGGCGGGCGGCGTCTGCATCGCGTGCACGATGCCGGGCTTCCCCGACAAGTTCAGTCCGTTCTACGCGCAGCCACCTGGCGCTGTCTTCTCGAGCTTCGCGTCGCGCACTACAGGTGCGGTGGTGCGTCGGATGCGGCGGCTGTCGAATCGCGAAGCGAATCGCGAGCACCGATGGGACGTGCTCGGTGAGGTGCCGAGCGGCTGGGCGCACGTGAAGGCGCAGACCCTGATGGACAGGACGATTCACTACTTCTACAACGTGTGGCAATCGTGGGGATCGAAGGCACCGGGTCGGCCACCCGGTTCCGAGGACCGGTTCTGGGGCGTGGACCGTCCGGGCGTGCGCGGGGACTACCTCGACGACAGCGCGACACGGGAGGACAGGTCGAAGAAGGGGGGAAATCGATGACCGACGCCGAGCTGTGGGGTGCATGGCGCCTCTGGATGCTTCTAGCTGTCGTGATCGTGATCATCGCGGCTGCTCTGCTCATCACGATCTGGATCACGGCACGCCAGATTCTCGCCCATGCCGTGCGTGCGTTGAACGCGGCCGATGCCATTCGAGCGAACACCCAGCCCATCTGGGCGCTCGATACGACCAACGACGTGGCCGAGGATCTTCTCTCGACCGTTCGCAGCATCGAACAGAAAGGCGGCAAGCTCGCCGCGGCGCTCGAGAGCCATAGCGGCGCCGGCGGACGGCGCTAACCAGGAAGGAGGCCATCCAATGCAGGCGAGGCCGGAGACCATCCAGCAGCTTTGGATCATCACGCTCGTGATCTACTTCGTAGTCGTGGCCGTCGTCGCCGTACTGCTGACGCTGATCCTGCGCACCGCGCGCCAGATTCGCGGTGGCGTCGCGGCGATCTGGAACACGGGGCAAAAGATCGCGAACAACACGGTTCACATCGCTCTGCTCGAGAAGACCAACGCCGCGGCGGGCCAGATCCTCGAGTCGGCGAAGGGGATCATCGGCGCGACAGGCGCCATCAAGGCGCATGCCGAAGGCTGTCCCGGATGTCCGGCATGCGTTCTCGGACCGGGGTGGATGCGATGAACACCATGACGCTGCTGACGCTCATCTCGGTGATCGGCGCTGCCGCGCTGTTCATCGCTCTCGCGCTCTTCCTGCGCGCCATCAGTCGCACCCTCGAGGACATCGGGGGGCCCGCGACACGCTTCGAGTCACCCGTGAACTATCTGTCCAGGATCCGGTACGGTGTCCGCGCGATCGAGACCCAGACGGGCGGCATCGCGCCGAATGTCATCAGGCTCAACACCGGACTCGGTGCTGTCGCGGGCGGTCTCGTCGCGATCGATGCCAATCTCGCGGGCGTCATCGAGGCCGTCTCGCGTCAGGAGGGAGCATGAGCGCCGCCGACACTCCGCTCTTCCCGGATGCGGTCTACACGATCTGGTGGACAGGGCTGATCCTCACGCTCGTCGTTTTCGTACCGCTCTCGGTGTACCTGCTGCACCGAACCTGGCGCGCCGCGCGTTCCATCCAGCGCTACGCCGCCGACACGCTGAAGGCAGCCGCGGGCGTCGCCGGTAACACCCAGCACATTCCCGCGCTGGATGCCACGATAGGTACCGCAACGCAGATCCTCGGAACCGCCGGAACTGTCGAGCGGAAGCTCGCAACCATCGCCGACGTGCTCGCGCAACGCTCGCCCTGAAGGAGAATCCAGTGCTGCTGACTCTCACACTCATCACCGTTGCCCTCGTCGTGATTGCGCTCGCCGGCTATCTGATCGCGATAGCGCTGGCACTCGTCGCGGCGCGGCGCAGCATTGCCGCGATAGCCGACGGGCTCGAGGCGGTGCGCGGACATACTGCGCCGCTGCCGGAGAAGCTCACGATCATCAACGGCGCTCTGACCTCGCTCCTCGCGGCGCTCGGCTCGGCCGATGGCCAGCTCGGCCGCGCTGCGACCGTATTTCGCCTGAAGTAGTCCTTCGCAGCGCTGACAACGAGCAATACGCTCGCGTGGAGAAACCGGAATCATGTGCTTCAAGAATCTGCCAGTCGAGTTCGATGCCCAGGGGAAAGCCTTCCTTCGCGAGGGAGTCTCCGACCCGTACGGCAAGTCGACCTCCATCCCGCGCGGCGTTCCTACACAGTTGACCGCCGAAAAGGTCGCGGAGCTCGTCAAGCGCAACGGGCACATCCAGAACGTCGACTTCGACCCGGTGACGCGCGTCGCGGGGGCGCTCGCCTTTCACACAGTCGCCGACGTGAAGGAGCGAAAGGTGCTCGAGGCACGATCGATCGCGACGCTCTTTCGCGGCTACGAGGTGATCATGGTCGGCCGCGATCCGCGCGACGCGATTTACATCACGAGCCGCGCGTGCGGCGTCTGCGGCGGGGTGCATTCCACCTGTTCCGCGGAGGCTATCGAGATGGCAATCGGCTGCACGCCGCCTCCCCTCGGAATAATCATCCGGAACCTCGCGCTGGCGCTCGAGTTCCTCTACGATCACCCGCTGCATCTCCATCTGCTGGCTGGCCCCGACTACTCGGCGGCGATTCTCGAGGGTACCAACCCCTCGCTGCTCGCCAAGGCGCACACCACCGAGGCCGCTCACGCCGATTCCCACGGCTATCGCACGGTCGGTGACCTGATGACCGACCTGAATCCGCTGACCGGCCGGCTGTATCTCGAGGCGCTGCACATGACGCGTGTAGCACGCGAGGCCTACGTGCTCATCTGCGGGAAGTACCCGCACCCGCAGACCATCGTCCCCGGCGGAATGAGCTCGACCATCACGCTCACGGTGATGAACGAGATGTATCTCCGGCTGGCGCAGTTTTTTGATTACTCGAAGAAGATCGCGGGGATCTGGGACGACATAACGGACTTCTTCTACACGTACGATGCGCGGTACAAAAAAGTCGGCGCGCGACGCGCGAACATGATCGACACCGGCATCTTCGATCATCCGGACGCCTACGACGCGACCTATGAGAACGCCGCGGCGTGGGGCGACAAGCGCTGGGCGACGCCGGGCGCGATCGTCGATGGAAAGCTCCTCACCACCGACCTCCACACGATCAACATCGGTCTCGAGGAGTTCGTCGAGCACTCGTACTACGAGGAATGGGCAGGCAACGGTCAGCGCCAGCATTTTCCGACCGATCCCACAGGCAAGCCGCTGTCCCCTTACCACCCCTGGAACAAGATCACGAAACCGCGGCCGCAAGGTCAGAGCTGGAAGGAGAAGTACACCTGGGACACCGCGCCCCGGTGGGATCGACAAGGTATGGAGGCGGGGGCGTACGCACGCCTCTGGAACACCGCCGTCGCGAAGAAGCATCCCGAGAGCCCGTTCCTCGAGGCGACGGGGAATTCGATCAGAATCAGGCTGCCGAAAGGGACGCTGCCCGAAACGGAGATCGAGTGGCACGTGCCCGACGTGTGGAACGCGTTCGAGCGCAACCGCGCACGCGCGTACTGCGTCGGCTACACCGCGATGGTCGCGATGGACAACTGGCTCCTCGCGATGAAGCGGCTCGGGATGGGCGATACCAGGACGAGCACGCCCTTCGAGATCCCGAAGAAGGGGGAGCAGCGGGGCGTTGGCTTCTGGGGAGCGGGGCGCGGCTACCTGACCCACCATCTCACCCTCGATCGCGGCGCCGTTTCGAACTACCAGATCCTCACGCCGTCGACGTGGAACGCATCGCCCACCGATCACTGGGGGCAACCGGGCCCGTACGAAGAAGCTGTGCTCAACACGCCGCTGCTCGAGGAGACGGATGACCCGAAGGCCTTCCGTGGTATCGACATTCTGCGCGCAATCCGTAGCTTCGACCCGTGCATGCCGTGCACGACGCACATACAGTCCGAGGCAGGAATGATCGTGCGCGAGGTGAACACCTGCGCCTGCGCGCTGGACGAGTGATTGTCCCGGCCCCGGCGCCCATGACGCCAGGCTCAACGCTGGGAAGAACATGAGTCCAACCCGCGTCCTGGTCGGCGGCATTGGCTACCGGAATCTCACCGACCACTCGGCCGGAGTCCTGGTGGTCGATATGCTCGCGGGTCGCGCGTGGCCGGAGCACGTGAACGTGGAGGAGCTGAGCTACGGTCCGGTTGCGGTAGCGCAGCGTCTGGACGACGAGACCGGCAAGGGCCGCTTTGGCCGGCTGATCGCAGTGAGCTCGGTAGCGCGAGGGGGTGGTCGCGTTCCCGGAACGATCACGGCCTATGCCTGGGATGGTGTGCTCCCGTCTCCCGAGGATGTCCAGGCCGCCGTGGCGGAGGCCGTAACGGGGGTGATCGCAATGGACAACACTCTCATTGTCTGCCGCCAGTTCGGAGCGCTCCCACCCGAGGCGGTGGTCGTCGAGATCGAGCCCCTGTGGCAGGACAGCGGCGAGGAACTCAGCGCTCCCATCGCGGCGATCTTCGACGAGATCTGTGCGCTCGTGACCGACCTTGCCACCGACGAGACGGCGGTGCGGCGCCTTCCGATCGCGCCGCTCGGTGGACGCATCGCTGCGCGGAGTGGAGCGTCATGAGCGAATCCCGGCTGGACACCGCCCCGGAGGAGGCCGACGCGCCGCAGCACGACGTGCTCGCGGAAGTCGATCGCCTGATCGGTGAGCTCGAGGCGCACCCCGACCGGGCGGTCCGCGAAAACACCGCTGCGCTGCTCGAGGGGATAGACTCCGTTCACCGTACCGCGCTCACCCATCTCTTGGGCGCGATCCACTCCATGGGCGGCGAGGCATTCATCAATCGCCTCTCGGCGGACCCCGCCATCCGGCTGCTTCTCATGTCCTACGATCTGCTGGCAGTCGATCGGCGGCTGCTTGCGGAAGAGGGTCTCGATCGGGTGCGAGGACATCTGCACGCGCATTCGGTCGACGTGGAGCTCACCGACGTCGTCGGTGGAGTGGTGTACGTGCGGCTTCATGGAATGGATCACGCTTCGGTGACGCCCGAGGCGGTTGCGCGCGACCTCGAAGCCGCACTCCGCGACGGACTGCCAGGCTTCCAGGAGCTCATCCTTCGTGAGCGCGAAACATCCACCTCTGCGGCGTTCGTCCAGCTCGGTGGCCTCCGCCGCGCTCAGCGGCCGGTATTCCAGCGCGTCGCCGCATCGAGCGATGTGCCGAGCGGAGTGATGACCCCGGCGGAGATCGGCGGCCAGCCGATACTTCTGGTGAACGTGAATGAGGAAATCTTCGCGCTCGCGGACAGATGCGGAGATAGTCCCCTGCCGCTGCGGTTCGGACGGCTCGACGGGTACGTCATCCACTGTAGCTGGCACGGCTGTCAGTACGATGTTCGAACCGGCAGGCGTGCCGAGGTCGCGATCGTGGAGGGCAACG
>JBGTMW010000542.1:0-5721 GCA_041743365.1 Gemmatimonadaceae bacterium | reverse complement strand
GATCTCCGGCGTCGTCACATCGTACGAGCGCGCCCTGGAGTCGCGCGACATCGCGCAGCTGCAGCGCGCATACCCGGGCATGACCGCCGACCAGCGCCGCGGATTCGAGGACTTCTTCCGCGCGACACGTTCCCTCGACGCCACGTTGACGATGGCGCAGCTCCGCGTCGATGGCGCGACCGCATCAGCCCAGCTGTCCGGGACCTATGTCTATGTCACTTCCGGTGGAAGCACCGAGCGGCAGCCCGTATCCTTTCAGGCTACCTTCCGCCGCGATGGCGCCACCTGGCGCCTCTCGGCGCTGCGCTAGAAGTTGAGCTCCAGACCAGCGGTTAGGATCAGGTTCGCCCGCATCCCGCCTCGATTCAACGGAACGAGCCCGTTCATCACCGCCGTGAACTGATTCGGAAGAGTCAGCTTGAAGCCGAGTGATCCACTTACCAGGTCGTCGCGCATGTCGGGGATGGACGTCGGCTGAACGACCCGATGGAAGGGGACATCGATCGTGACCGGACCCGGGAGGCCCAGCTTCGAGCTTCCCACCTGAAGTTCGCTCACGACGTCCGCCGCTATCGTGACGCGCTCCGATATCAGGTGATCGAAGCCGACGGTCGCGATCACCGCGTCGTTCCGCAGACGCTGCGACTCGCCTGCATGGTGCACGTACCCGAGGTTGAGGTGAGGCGAGAAGTCGTTGACGCGCCCGGACAGCACTGCGAGACCGCGCGCGGAGAAGCCGCCGGATCCGAGCAGGTCATCCGTGCTTCCCGTGGCGAAGCGCGCCTCGCCAAGCAGGGAGATGCTGTTCGAGGCAGACTCGCGCAGTCCGATTCGCGTTCGCACGGCCACATCCCCGACTCCCCATGCCGACCCTGAAACGGAGCGCGTCGCCGAGAGCTCCGGATCCTCGGGCGTGCCGTCGAAGAAATGCGCCGCCGTCGGTCCGCCGAACGGGATCATCTGCGCGAAGCTCTCGCCACGGAGCTCGGTTGAGATGATCGGGACGACTACACCGATATCGAGCTTGTCGGTGATCCCGTAGGTCGCGTAGAACGTCGTCACCGTGACATCGAGATCGAGGTTCAGGCGAAATGGCATGATCTCGTTCTCGAGCGCGGGCAGCCCCATCCGCGAGCAGTCGCCTCCATGCTGCTCATCGCACCCTTCGAAGTCCACGTTCTCATGCGTGAAGATCAGGTCGATGCTGTTCAACGGAACTCCGCGCAGCGTCGAGAAGTTGAATGAGCTGCGCCCGATTCCCACGAGGCCACGCCCGCGACCGAGCGTCTGCGCACGCTCGGCGAAGATCGGCCCGGACGACGTGGAGGTCTTGACCGGAACGCCCGCCTCGAACCTGAAGGTGACGCCGCTCGAGGTGGCGCCGATCGGGACACTGCCGATGCTGGCGGAGATCGCGCCCGTGATGAATCCGATCAGGCTCGCGTTCTCCGCAACCGCGGCCGGAATGAAGTGGTTCCCGTGCGCCCGGATCGACGCCGGATTGCCGGGATCGGCCGAGCCGCCAAGGAAGAGGGGATCATCTCCCGGACCGAGGATGAAGAGCTGCGAGATCTTCTCTCGAAGCCCTCCCCCGCCCTGCGCCTGGCCGATGGCGGGGATGAGGATTCCGCAGGCGAGAACGAGGGTGGGCAGCGGCTTGCATCGCATTCGACGCCTCGGGGCAAGGGCGACAGCGAGGAGTGGGGCCGATAGAATGGGGTGTGGCGCCGCCGCTCGCCAGTGCCGGGCGACCCGATGTGACTGGCCGCGGTCCGCACGCCAGATTTCACACTCACCGCTGTCTGCTGACCAACCCAGCCTGAGATCGATGCCGCTTTTATCGCTTGTCGCATTGTTCGGCCTCTTCACCATCACACCGGGCGTCGTGCGCGACGCATCCACCGGAGTGCCACTCTCCGGCGTCGTGGTGTACGCGCCCTCCTATGCCGGAATCCGTGCGATCAGCGATGACTCCGGTCGCTTCGAGCTCGACCTCGATGCGCCGGTGCGCCTTCGACTCACCCGCGTGGGATACGCCGCGATGGAGATCGCGGCGATTCCGGGCGTCCCCTTGATCGTTGCGCTGACACCTGCCCCGCAGGCGCTCGAGGGGGTGACGGTGACCGCTCTCCGCGGCGAGGCCTCCGCGCCGATTTCCCGGACGCAGCTTTCACAGCGGGAGATCGAGTCCGGCTACGCAGGCCAGGAGATGCCGCTGATCCTCGCCACGCTACCCTCCATCACCGCCACGAGCGATGCGGGAAGCGAGTCGGGATACAGCTACTTCCGGCTGCGCGGCCTCGACCAGACGCGCATCAACATCACTCTCGATGGCATCCCCCTGAACGAGCCGGAGGATCAGGGCCTCTACTTTTCCAACTTCGCGGACTTCGCGAACTCCATTCGGAGCGTCCAGGTGCAGCGAGGTGTCGGGACCAGCTCTTACGGCACCGCGTCGTACGCCGGCGCGGTCAACTTCGAGAGCATTCCTCTCGCGGCGTCGATCCGCGGCGGTGAAGCCTGGCTCACAGGCGGCTCCTATGAAACCGGCCGCGCAGCACTGGAGTACCAGACGGGACTCCGGCCTGGGGGAGTGGCGGCGTACGCGCGCGTGTCCGCCCAGACGACCGACGGCTATCGTCACAACGGCGGCAACAAGTCGGCATCGGCGTTCCTGAGCGGTGGATACTTCGGCAACCGCCACATCTTCAAGGCCACGCTCCTGAGCGGCGACTCGCGAAACGAGATGGCCTACGTCGCCGCACCGGTCGAGTCGCTCGAGGAAGATCGCCGCTTCAATCCGCTCGGATCGGATGAGCGCGACCGCTTCTCCCAGCACCTCCTGAGCATCGCGCACACCGCCGCGCTCGGATCGTTCACGTCGCTCGCCACGACACTGTATCACATGCGAGCGGGAGGGGACTATGACGTTCGAATCGACCCCGACCTGTACAACTTCAACCTCGGCTCCGCCTGGACCGGGATCCTGACGACCGTCACGACGGAGCCCGGGGCGCTGACCCTGAACGCCGGAGCCCACGCCACCACCTACCGTCGCGATCACTGGCTCGCGATCAGGCCGGACCTCGATCAGCGGCTTTACACGAACACGGGACGCAAGGAGGAGGCGAGCACCTTCGCCAAGGCGGCGCTCGCCACGGGCCGCGCGACGATCGTCGCCGATCTCCAGTTGCGGACGTCACGCTTCGAGTACGTGCCCGACGTCAACAGCGGCGTGTCGATGGAGTCGATCAGGTGGACCTTCCTGAATCCGAGGGTCGGGATCACGGTCGACGCCTCGCCCCGGCTCTCCTTCTATACCTCGGTCGGCCGCACTGGCCGCGAGCCGACGCGAAACGACATGTTCGCCGGCTTCGACAACCTCGACGCGTCGAACGCGGCGTTCATTGGCCCATTCGATCGGGTTCGTCCCGAGTTCGTCACCGACCTCGAGGCCGGCTTCGCCGCCGAAACCCCCTTCGCCACAGTGAGGGCGAACGGGTTCTGGATGTCCTTCCGCGACGAGATCACTCCGGTGGGACAGCTCAGCTACATTGGCCTGCCGCTGCGGAAGAACGTCGAGCGAAGTTCACGCCGCGGCCTCGAGCTCGACGCCACGCTGCGCGGAATCCCGCGGATCGAAGGGACGGTCAGCGCGGCACTGATGCGGGGACGCATCCGCGAGTACACGGACGACGCCAGCGGCGTCACCTACCGCGACGTCGAGCCGTTGCTGACGCCCAATTTCACCGCTGCGCACGATCTCCGATGGACCGTTACCGATCGGGTCGCGCTCTCCCTCGCGGGCCGCTACGCCGGCGAGTCCTTCCTTGCGAACACCGGCGACTCGCGATTCGTCCTGCCCCCCTCGTACGTGGCCGACCTTGGCTTTCACATCGATGGCGAGCGGCGGATCCTGCAGCTCATCTTCCACAACGTATTCGACGCGGACCGCTACGCGGGCGGCTACACCGACGGGAGCACGAGCTATTACTACGTGCACGCCGCACGACATTTTTCCCTGACTGCCAGGCTCAGGTTCGGCAACTCGAGGAAATAACCCCCGGGGGTACGGGTCGAAACATGCGAATTGCCGGGCGCAGCGCTCCGAGCGAACCAGCGAGTGCAGAACGTCGGTGCACGCGACGTACGCGGTACCAACTACGCAGTACAAGTCGTCCTTGTAGAGCAGGTTCGCGCTCGGCGCCCCCTCTGGTCGACCTACATGCAGCACATTCACCCGGCATCGGGCACCGCGATTCGCTACGACGATCGCGCCCTACCGCCTAGACACACATCCGATGAGCTCCTGGCGGCCGGCGTATGCGCGCCGGTGTTTTCCTGCTACTGGCCGGAGACGCGGGCCGTCGTCGAGCGGCTCTGGCAGGTGCTGCCCCACGGGCTCGGCGAGCGGCTCTATGGCGCTCCCTACCGGGGCGGGCAGGAGGGAGCGAGCCAGCTGTTCGTCGAGAGCTGGCTTGCCTGGCGCCGGACAGTCGTGGCGATCGACGAGCGCGATTTCGTTCATCGCTATGCCACTGCCGGAGCCACAGACGCGATTGGGGAGTGCATCGCCGCCTTCGCGATCGATCGGTGGTCGCACTCCCGGCCACCTGTTCTTCACCTGCTCGACGGTGACGGCGAGAGCCATCGCCCGGTGGCGGAGGGCTACGGCGTGAGAGTGGATCGCCACGATCGATCCGCCTGGCGCGAATCCTTCACGGCGTCCGCCGGGCGGGTCGGCCCGGGCGACCTCGTGATGATCTCCCAGCCATCTTCCATCGACGGCAACCTGTGGCCGGACTTTACGGCGTTTCTCGCTCACCTCGAGAGTGAGCTGCCGGACGCCCGTGTCGCGCTGGACCTCGCCTATGTGGGCACCGTGGGGAAGGAATACCAGATAGACGCGACGAGCCCGCTCATCGACACCGTCTTCTTCTCGCTCGGCAAGCCGTTCGGCGTATCGAGCCACCGCCTCGGTGGAGTGATCAGCCGCCGACCGCTGCCTGGAATCGATGCGGCGCGCTGGCTCAGGAACACCTTCAGCCTCGAGCTCGGGCGTCAGCTGCTCGACGCGCTGCCCCCACGCACCATTGCCGAGGCCAACCGGGCGCGCCAGGAGCTCGCCGTCGCGACCGTCCGCGAGACGCTCGGTACACCGATGGTGAAGAGCGATGTAGTGCTGATGGCGCACCACCCGTGGCGTGACGACCTGCCTGCCATCGTCGCACCGCTTCGCCGCGGAAACACCACGCGCTATTGCCTCACGCCCGCGCTCGACCGATTGATCGCCGAGGTCGGAATCACTCCCGCGCGGCTCGCCGGCTACAACATCGTCTGACGCGGGTACGGCGGCAGGTGATCGCCGCCGAGTACACCGCCGCCGAGCCTCGCAGAAGGGCGAATCGGCCGCGGATTAACGCGGATGAACGCGGATAACTTCATCGCCGGTTCCGGTTCGATCGCACGAGGGTTGTTCAATCCGGGACCTTGTTGTTTATCGTTGTTCCTTTCAGCGGTTGTCTTTCAGTGGTTGTCTTCAACAGTTGTTTTCAACAGTTGTTCTTTCAGCAGTTGTCCTTGTCACTTCTCACGAGGATGATCCACCATTCTCACCAGCTTGATCCACCCTCTCCGAGACCGACGTTGATTATGCGTGCGAGCCGTTCATCGCGCTACTTCCTCCGTTTCCTGGCTTGTGCGGTTGGTGCTTCGACACGC
>JBGTMW010000541.1:0-8859 GCA_041743365.1 Gemmatimonadaceae bacterium | reverse complement strand
CGCGCGCGCCGTGCTCGCGGGACGATCGGGTGTGTCGCCCGCGCTGCACGCCGCGAGCGCGCCCAGCGTGGCTACGAGGACGAGAAGTGCTCTGCCGTTTCGCTGTGGGTTCGATCGGATCATGGGTGTGCCTCGCAATGGGTGAGCAGGCGCGATGGTGAACACCGTTGGACTGACGCCGCGGCGCCGTCTGCAGTCACTGGATGGTGCATGATGAACATGGCATCATCCGGCGCATCGTGCGAGTCGCCGACCCGGATGGCAACCTCCGCTCGCCCGACTCGAACAGCCCGGCGACCGCTGGTTCGGCAGGGCTAGGAATCGTTGCGGACCGAAGCAAGATTGCAGCGTCCGACAGGCTCTGCGATGCCCACGGGCGTCGCATCCGCGGCTCCAACAGTGCTCGGGAGTGAGGCATGGCAGGTCGTCACGGCGTGGTTCGCGAAGGACCGAGGAGATTCTCGCACGCACTCGGGGGGACCGAATAGCAGAGCGCTCCCGCAGCATGGCAGGGCGCTCCGGCGGCGGGGCGCGACCTCTGGCCGCATACCGGTCGTACTGGCGCGCGAGCCGCGCGCACCGCTACAGCCTCATCTTCGCGCTCCCGCTGCTCGTCTTCTACGAGATACTCGCCGCGCTCCTCTCCTATCAGAGCGGCGGCATCCGCAACGGCGCCGACGTCCTCATCAAGTCGCTCTTCATGGCGATGGCGGGGACCTACGGGCCGCTGCTGTTCGGTGTGGTCGTCATCGGGGCGAGCGTCTGGCTCATCCGGCGTGACATGCTCGCGAACGGACGCGCTCTACGTCCTGCGATCTTCGGCGGGATGATGGTCGAGTCGATGCTGCTCTCGATCCTCTTCGGGTTGCTGGTCGGGGGACTGACGGCGAAGGTACTGGCGCCCTTCGCAATCGTGGCCCAGGGCCCGGTGGGAACCATGGGGTGGAGCACCCAGCTCATGGTGTCCCTCGGCGCCGGGATATACGAGGAGCTGCTCTTTCGCGTGATACTCGTTTCGGCGCTGGCCTTCCTCGCGGAGCGGGTGCTACGGCTGCGAACCGTTCCGGCCGGGGTGTTCGCCGTGATCGTCGGGGCGTTCATCTTTTCGGCCTTTCACTACATCGGGCCGCACGGCGATCCGCTGGAGGCGGCCTCGTTCGTCTACCGCATGATCGGCGGAATGGTGTTCAGCGCGATGTACCTGCTGCGGGGGTTCGGGATCACGGCGTGGACACACGCGTTGTATGACGTGCTGGTGCTGGTGCTGAGGGTATGACCATGGGCGGCGTGAGCGGAAACAGATTCCTGATGACCGATCACTGACGACTGACGACTTTCCACTCCGTTTCCACTCGCTCCCTCCTAGGCCGCGTGAGCGGAAAACGGAGTTGACGGTTGTCAGTCATCAGTCATCAGTCGACAGGAGAACCGAAAACAAGGCTTCTGATGACTGATCACTGACGACTGACGACTGTCCACTCCGTTTCCAGCTCCCTCCCTCTTGGGCCGCGTGAGCGGGAAACGGAGTTAACGGCCATCAGTGATCAGTCGACAGTTGACAGTAGAGCGGCAACAGTCTTCTGATGACTGATCACCGACGACTGACGACTGTCCACTCCGTTTCCAGCTCCCTCCCTCTTGGGCCGCGTGAGCGGGAAACGGAGTTAACGGTCATCAGTGATCAGTGATCAGTGATCAGTCGACAGGAGAGCGGAAACAGGTTTCTGTTTACTGATCACCGACGACTGACGACTGTCCACTCCGTTTCCAGCTCCCTCCCCCTTACGCCCGCAGCCGGTACCCACCCCGCCTGCGCTCCCGCCGTTTCGTCGCTCCCGCGCTGCGACCACTTGAAGAACACCACCGACATCACGCCGAGGAAGAACAGCCCGCCCGGGATCCACATGATGAGTCCGCCGATGAGCTGATCCTCGGACGGCGAGATTCCCCACATGCGGGGCGCGGACGAGTATGCCGGGTAGAGCACGGAGTCGGCCATGGCGATGTAGATCGCGACGATCGACATCGGAATCATCATCAGGAAGCAGTAGAGCATCTGTCCCGGATAGGCCAGGCGGGGCAGCTCGGGGAGTGGGCTCATCAGCGGCCACCACATCAGCACCGCGGCGATCATGAAGGTCAGGTGCTGCGCGATGTGAACGCCGTGGTAGGCCATCGCGGTGTTGTACAGGGGGGGCAGGTGCCAGGCGGCGACGACGACGTTGAAGATCAGGTAGCAGGCGCCAACGCGTGTGACCCACCGCGCAGCCGGCCCGACGAGCCGAACGCCGAGCACCGGACGGAGCATCCACCCGCGAACGCCGGCGAGAAGCAGAGGGGGCGCAACAAGGGTGAGCAGGAGATGCTGCACCATGTGCGCACTGAAGAGATAGTAGTCGCTCAGGTCGTGCAGCGGCCCATTGAGCGAGAGGAAGATGACGAGGAGCCCGCCAAAGAACGTGATTCGCTGACCGGTCGTGGGCGGGTCGTCACCACCGCTGCTGCCGCTATTGTGGCGACTCGCGCGCCAGAGATAGAGCGCCAAGAGCGCCGCGAGTCCAATGACCGTGCTCCAGTGGATGGTCCACTGATCCAGACCTATGGCGAGGCCCGCGTGAAGCAGCGCCAGCACGGTCACCCCCCTGTCATCCGCGCAGCCGATCCCCGAGCTGCCCGAACAGGAGGAGGAGGGCAATGATCGTCACGACGGCGATCGCCAGCGGGCCGGCGAACAGCGATCGGAACAGCTTGTGGTCGTACTTGAGGTGCATGTAGAACATCACGACGATCACGAACTTCGCCGCCGACATGATCAGCAGTGCGGGGACGAAGATGCGGGACGCGACGAGCGCCGGGATGTAGTAAGCCCAGACCTCGATGATCGTGATGATCGTCAGGATCGCACCGACCATGAAGTAGGTGCGGGCGGTGGGGTGAACGTGCTCGGCTGCCGGGTGGCCGTGGGCCTCGGCATGTGAGCCGGTCGGCGGATTCTGGGGGACGTGCTCGTGTGCCATCGGTTCCTTCTACTCGATGAGGTAGATGAGCGTGAAGATCGCGATCCACACGACGTCGACGAAGTGCCAGTACAGCGCGCAGAGGTCGACGTTGAGGGCATCCGCCGGACCGAGGTTCCGCCGGCGATCGATGAACAGGAGCGTCACCAGCCAGATGACTCCGACGGTGACGTGCGCGCCGTGGAAGCCGGTGAGCGTAAAGAAGGTCGAGCCGAACAGGTTGGTCTTGATCGTGAGTCCCTCGTTCACGAACGCCGTGAACTCGAAGGCCTGGAAGCCGAGAAAGATCGCGCCGAGGAGCGCCGTCGTGAACAGCCAGAGCTGCGACGATCCGAGGATCCGATCGCCGCGCGTGGGCTTGGGGATGTGCTTGTTCTGCACCGCCGCGAGGGCGAGCACCATCGCAAGCGACGACATCAGCAGGACGAAGGTTGACGCCGATGTGATCGGGATGTCGAGGATTCCCGCCTGCGTCTGGCCGGTGAGCGGGTTGGTCCACGGTTCGTGAGGGTAGGGGCCGACGCGGCTCTTACCCTTGTAGATGAGGTACGTCGAGATCAGCGAGGCAAACAACATGCACTCGGAACCGATGAACGCCCAGATCGCGATCTTCCGGTTGTCGAGACCGGTGGTCGTGTAGTGGACGTGGGCGGGTGCCGGTGCGTGGGCGGAGGCGGTCATGAGGTCGGAGAGGGGAGGCGGCGGCTAGTGATTAGTGATGTTCTTCCAGAGGGCTGAGCAGCCACCAGTACAGCGAGCCGACCAGCATCACGACGCCGGCGACGATGATGATCGTGGACAGCATCGTCGACCCCTGGCCGGCGGCCGCGGCCATCGCGGAGATCTCGTGCGAGCGGATCAGCATGCCGGTGAACATGATCACGATACCGATCGCGACGAGGAGCGGCTTGATCGTGGATAGCGGCATCGGGATGCCCAGCGCGCGCGCGCTCGGCAGGCGCGTCTCGGTATGCATCGGCGCTTCCGGGGGCTGATGCGTGCGGTCGGTGCTCGAGAGGTGCACGTTCGCGCCCGTGTCACTACCGGCCACCTTCACCCTGTTGTCCTTGTCACCCTCTCGGGTGTGCGGGATGTCGCTGGTGAGCTCCGGAGACTTGACGTCCCAGAGTGGGTAGCGCGACGTGACGGTCGGCAGCTTCGCGAAGTTGTAGTCGGGTGGCGGCGAGGGGATCGACCATTCGAGGGTCGAGCCGCCCCACGGGTCGTTGCCGGAGACACGGCCGGCCGCGCGACTGCGGAAGAAGTTGAAGATGAAGATGAGCATGCCCACGGCGAGGAGGTACGAGCCCCAGCTCGACATCGCATTGAACCCGTCCCAGCCCTGGTCCGCGTCGTAGCGGTATATCCGGCGCGGCATCCCGTTCAGCCCGGCGTAATGCATCGGGAAGAAGGTCAGGTTCATTCCGATGAACATGAGCCAGAAGTGAACCTTTCCGAGGCCTTCGTGCATGAGGCGGCCGAACATCTTCGGGAAGTAGAAGTAGATCCCGCCGAAGATCCCCATCATCGACCCGCCGAAGAGCACGTAATGGAAGTGCGCGACGATGAAGTACGTATCCGTCTGCTGGAGGTCGGCCGGCGGAGATGAATGCATGATCCCCGAGATCCCACCTATAGTGAACAGCGCCACGAGCCCGATGCTGAAGAGCATCGGCGTGGTGAACCGGAGGGCGCCGCCGTGCATCGTTGCGATCCAGTTGAAAATCTTCACGCCCGTCGGGATCGCGATGAGCATGGTCGTCAGCGCGAATACCGTGTCCGGAATCGGCCCCATTCCCACCGCGAACATGTGATGCGCCCAGACGCCGAAGCCGAGGAACCCGATGAGGATGCCCGAGTACACCATGACGGGATACCCGAACAGCGGCTTGCGCGAGAAGGTCGGCAGGATCTCGGAGACGAGACCGAACGCCGGGAGGATCAGGATGTAGACCTCCGGATGACCGAAGATCCAGAAGAGGTGCTGCCAGAGCAGCGGGTCGGCGCCCGCGGACACCGTATAGAAGTTCGTGCCGAACAGCCGGTCGAACTGTAGGAACACCAGAGCGATCGTGATCACCGGGAAGGCGAGCACGAGGAGAAACTGCACGACGAACGACATCCAGGTGAACATCGGCATGCGCATCAGGTTCATCCCTGGCGCGCGCATGTTGATGATGGTCGTCAGGAAGTTGAACGCCGCCGCAAGCGACGAGACGCCCAGGATCTGGAGGCCGATCGCCCAGAAATCGATGTTGAGGCCGGGCGAGTACGTGCGGGTCGTGAGCGGCGTGTAGCCGAACCAGCCGCCATCGGGCGCAGCGGCCATCAGCCACGACACGTTCATGAAGATGCCGCCGAGGATGAACACCCAGTAGCTGAATGCGTTCAGCCTGGGGAAGGCGACGTCGCGTGCGCCGATCTGAAGCGGGATCAGGAAGTTGAAGAACGCGGCCGACAGCGGCATGACCCCGAGGAAGATCATCGTCGTGCCGTGCATCGTGAACAGCTGGTTGTACGTCTCCGCGGAGACCAGCGTCCCGTTTGGGCCGTGCAGCTGCATGCGGATGATAAGCGCCTCGAGCCCACCCACGAGGAAGAAGAAGAGGGCGCTGTAGAGATACAGCACACCGATCCGCTTGTGGTCGACGGTCGTCAGCCAGCTCATGACGCCTGTCGGCTCTTCGTGGTAGTGTGCGGTCGCGTGAATTGGGGCGGTGGCGGTGGCCATTGCCTCGGTCTCTCCGGTGCTGTCGGTTACTTCAGGGCGAGCAGATAGGCGACGATGTCGGCGATCTGGGCATCATCGAGCGTGCCGGCGGCGTTGGTCCGCGGGTCGCGCAGCCCCCTGCCCATCGGGGGCATGATCGCGCCGGGCTTCATTGCCGGTGCGTTCTTGATCCAGCGCGCGAGGTGCGCCGCGTCGTTGGGATAGAGCCCCGCGGCGATGGTGGTGCGGCTGCCGACGTGAGTCAGGTTCGGTCCGATGGGGCTCGCGGAGACACCCTGAATGACGTGGCATCCCACGCAGGGCGTGCGCGCGTAGAGCTGGCGGCCGCGCTCCACATCTCCCGTGAGGCCTTCCTGGAAGTCGAGGCCCTGGGGAATCGGAGTCTTCGGGATCGCGTACTCGGGCAGCCGGGGGAAGAGCGACTGCGAAAGCGTGGGGGATGAGACGGCGACGGTCGCGGCAGCGCCGTCCGCCGGAGCAGGCTGCGCCGGCGCCGGATTCTGCGCCGCGGCTGGAGGCGCGCCAGCCACCGGTGTACCGGCGCCCGGAGGAGCCGCCGGCGCGGTTATCACCGGGCCCGATTTCTGATGTGCGGCCCACCGCTCGAAATCTTCCTGGGACACGGTGAACGCGCGAAACTTCATGTTGGCGTGAGATTCACCGCAGTACTCCGCACAGAAGCCGTTCCACACATCCGACCCCATGGTCGAGTCGGGGGTGAACCACAGATAGTTCGTGCGGTTCGTTATGACGTCGCGCTTGCCGCCGAGCTGCGGTATCCAGAATGAGTGGATGACGTCCTGCGACCGCAGGTGGAAACTCACCGTGCGGCCGGTTGGCAGGTAGAGCTCGTTTGCCGTCTTGAAGCCGTACTGCGGATACTCGAACTCCCACCACCACTGGTGCCCGACGACGTTGACCTGAATGGCGCTGGCCGGCGCCTCGGCCTGGGAGCGGAAGATCGTCCGGACGGTCGGGACCGCGATCAGCACGAGAATGACGGCTGGGAGGACCGTCCACAGAATCTCGAGCGTGGTGTTGCCGTGCACATGCTTCGGCTCGGGGTGCCCCTCGCGGCGGCGATAACGCACCACCACGAATATGAGCGCGGCCTCGACGAAGACGAAGACGACCGTCCCCCAGAACAGGAGCTTGTCCCACAGGTCGTCGATGTCCCGACCGAACTCCGTACGAGGATTGAACGTCGTGTTCGGAAGTTGTTCCTGGCTACACGCGGCGAGCACCAGCGCGAGCGCGACCGTCAGCGCGGCCATGAGAGGCCGGCGCAGGCGGAGCATTCCTGTCATCCCGTGTTGTGTCCTTGTACCAGCGTGTACGAACGCGCGCGGGAGATGCGCGCAAGGAGATCGACGATCAACGCAAAGCTAACGGGCCGCCGGACGTCAAGGCAACCTCAATCGGCAGGCGCGTCCGCGACGATGAAATGCTGCTCCTTGACCTTGTTCGTCGAGATCTCGAGCTGGGATTTTAGCGCCCCCACGAGCTCGCGAAGCGAGCGGACCTTCGCTCCCTCGTTGCCGGCGCGGGTCGCGATCAGAATCATTGACGTGACGATGTCGGACATCGGACTGAAATGTCCCTTGAGCATGCCGACCAGCGGCGTCGCGGCGCGCCGGAACTGCATCCCCATCACCGCCGTCGACTTCTCCTGCTTCTGCGCGAGCGCCATCTGCTCCACGATGCCGTGGACGCGCTGAATCAGGATGCTCGCATCGGCGAGCGTGCTCATCTTCACGGCACCAGCGCCGTCCATCTTCCCTGTTGCCATCCATCCTCCGGAGTTGTGCGGGCACCGAACGCCAAGGTCGTCCGCGGCCAGCTGCATCGAGTTGATGTTGCGGATGCAGGGAGCTGGCCCCCACGGGAAGACGCGTGAGTGGGGGGTGCGGTGACGATCCGCCCGCTATTTCACCCGCTCGACCCGCGGGTTGGGCCTCGCCTCCCGACCGGCGCGCAGCTGCGGCTCCGTTCCGAGGCAGACGACATCGGCGACGAAGTCGTACCGTCCCGCAAAGATCGACGCACCCACGCCGTAGGCGTCCACCGGCACACCGTCGTCCTCGTAGCCCCGGATGCGCTCGACCGTGAAGTCGCCCGAGACGGCGATCTTGACGTCGCCGAAACCCTCTGCGTCGAGGGCGTTGCGCACCGCCCAGACGAGCTGCGGATTGACGCCGGTGGGATCGAAGGTACCCATCTGCGGAAGGATCGAGCGGTCAACGAGATAGGGAGAGGTGTCCAGCCGCACGCCCCAGAGACGGTCGTCCAGGGCGCGCGCGACCTCGAGGCTGGTGCGCACGCAGTCGTTCTCGTAGTCCACCAGGGCAATGAGGCGGACCCCCTCGCCGAGGTGCTCGGAAAACTTGCGGGCGGCGACGGCCGTGTTCCCGCTGTATGCGGCGATCAGGCCGTGCGGAACGGTGGCGAGCCCGGACGAACCGCCCCACTTCGCCTGCGCGTCGGTGGTCACGCGCAGCGCGCCCGCGATGTGGGCGGCGTAACCGTCACCCGGCTGCACGAGCCAGTGGTCGTGAGGCGCCGGAAAGAACATGATCGACTTGGGACGCGCCGCCTCGACGAGCGTTCGCGTGTTCGTCCCCACTCGCGTGCGCCGCGAAAGCACGCCGAGGCAGAGGTTCTCGAGGTGGGCGAACGCCTCGTAGCTCCCGTCGATGGTCATGACGGTCTCCCAGGGCTGGATCCGGTCGCCGTCGTAGAGCGCGTGGACGACGAGGCTGTCCCAGTCGTCGGCGCAGAGCTTGAGGATCGCGATGGCCTCGTCCATCCCACCCAGAAGGCCGCCGGCACGAGTGGAGATCTGCATCGTGACCCGCGGCGAGAGGCCGTCGGCGCGCAGGACGGCGCGCGTATGGGCGGCCGACTCGTCCGAGTAGTCCCCCTGTCGCATCCGCTCGACCGGCAGGTTGAATAGGGAGGGGTCGAGCCGCTTTCGTCGTCGGGGAGGCATCTGGTCGAAAGGCTATCGGAGTGGGGCACCGCCGGCAAGGCGGGCTGGCCGCGCGGCAACCGTTGCCACGCAGCCTCCGGGGGCGTCATACGTGAGCCAGTCGCCGCGTCGGCCGGCACCGC
>JBGTMW010000540.1:0-2070 GCA_041743365.1 Gemmatimonadaceae bacterium | reverse complement strand
GCGGAGGCAGAGGCGCGGCGTCTGCGCGAAGCCGAAGCCGCTCGTCGGGCCGAGGCCACGCGGGCCCTCACGGCTGCCATCTACTTCGACTATGATCGCGCAGACATCACGGCGGATTCGCGCGCCGTGCTGGATGCGAAGCTCCCCCTGCTCAACGCGAACACAGGAATGCGCCTGCGCATCGCCGGCCATACCGACAGCCGTGGCTCGGACGAGTACAACCTCGCCCTTGGCCAGCGCCGCGCGGCCGCGGCAAAGCGTTACCTCACCGGTCGGGGAATCGCCGATTCGCGGATCGACGTCGTCAGCTTCGGCGAAGAGCGACCGGTGGCGATGGGGATGGACGAAGGGTCGTTTTCACAGAACCGCCGGGCGGAGTTCGAGATCACCGCTGGCGGCGACAACATCATGATCCCGCGGTGATTCGGACACTGAGACTGCTCACGCCGGTCGTCGCTCTGGCGACCGGCGCCTGCTTCGCCACCCGGAGTGATGTGCAGGTGTTGCAGAACGACCTGCGCATCATCCAGGCGGAGCAGCGCGCTGCCCTCGACTCGATGCGGGCAGATGCTGCGCGCCGGGATTCGGCGCTCGCGACCCGCATGGACGAGCTTATCTCCGGCCTCGACTTCGTGCGCGACTCGATGCGGGCCACCAAGACCCGGATCCAGCGGTTTCAGGGCGAGGTCCGCGAGGACCTCCACGGGCTCGGGCAGCAGCTCATCCAGATCCAGACGCTGACGGGCGCAAGCGAGCAGCGGCTTCGGCAGTTCCGCCTCGACATGGAACAGCGCAGCCGGGAGATCCAGGCAGCAGACGCGGCGGACAGCAGTGCTCGCGCCGCGGCCACCGCACCCGGACCGGAGCAGCTGTACGACGTCGGTCTCCAGCAGGCGCGACGATCCGCATGGACCGCCGCCCGATCGGCCTTCGGCGAGCTGCTGCGGCAGTATCCGCAATCGGTCGTGGCGTCCGATGCGCAGCTCCAGATCGCTTACAGCTACGAGGCCGAGAAGAATCAGGCGGCCGCCGACTCCGTCTATCAGTTGGTAGCGACGAACTATCCGAGATCGACTGCCGCACCCACGGCGCTGTACAAGCATGCGCAGAGTCTCATTGCGGCTCAGAGACAGGCGGAGGCGCGTGTGCTGATCGAGCGAATCCGCAGGGACTATCCCGGCTCTGACGCCGAGCGGCTGTCGCGCGACCTGCTCCCGCCGCCAGGGGGCTGACGGACCAGTCGAGCCGATGGCGCGCCAACATGTCGACCAGATGCCGTTCCTCGACCACCTGGAGGAGCTGAGGTTCCGGCTCTTCTGGATGGTTGGCGCGCTGTTCGTGGCCGCCGCGATCTCGTTCTATCTCGTTCAGCGATTCGACATCCTGCTCGTCCTCCAGCGGCCGATCCTGCCCTTTCTCGCGGGTGACAGGCTCGCCGTCCTCGGACCGGGTGAAGCGTTCCGCATCACGATTTCCGTGTCGCTGATACTGGCGGTGATCATGGCGCTGCCGGTGATCGGCTATCACATCTGGGCGTTCCTGTCGCCGGGACTGTATGCGCACGAGAAGAAGCTCATGGTCCCGGTAGTCCTCGGGGCGACGATCCTGTTCGCGGCGGGGGTCGCGCTGAGCTTCTTCGTGGTGCTTCCGCTGACCCTCGACTTCCTGATCGGGCTGGCGTCGAAGTCGTTCGAGACGCAGATCACCGCCGAGAAGTATTTCGGGTTCCTGATCACGATGTCGCTGGCGTTCGGCGCGGTGTTCGAGCTCCCGATCGTCATCGTGGCGTTGACGGCGCTCGGGCTCGTGACGCCGGTCATGCTCGTCACGTTCCGGCGGTACGCGTTCGTCGCATGTCTCGTCCTCTCCGCTTTCGTGACGCCCGGCGGTGATCCGTTGTCGATGGCCGCGCTGGCAGTGCCCCTGTACGGGCTGTACGAGGTGAGCGTGGTGCTGTCGCGTTTCGTATATCGCCGCCGGCAGCGGAAGCGCGCCGCGGAAGCCGCGGAAGACGGATCCATCGGGGTGCCGGCGTGAGGGCGATTTCGGCCGGATTGGCGTGCATCGCCC
>JBGTMW010000539.1:0-4139 GCA_041743365.1 Gemmatimonadaceae bacterium | reverse complement strand
GGCGGGAACTCCAGCGTCTTCCCTTCCTCCGCGCTCCTGTATCCCGTCATCAGCATCCGCACCACGTCCAGTCCATCATCGAACGTCAGCCGCGCCTTTTCCTTGCCCAGGAACGCGCGGGCGAAGTGCCGGTTCTCGGCGTCGTATCCGTATACCGATGATTCGTTGGCGACCACCGGCATCAGCCCGGATTCGGCGTTCTGCTTCTCCACCAGGTCCTCGCCCTCGGGCGATTTCAGGTCGCGACTGAAGAAGAGGTTGAGGCCCGGGTCGAGCGAGTTCCACGCCATCGAGTACTCGGGACCGAGCAGCTCCGCCGAGAGGCGGAGCCCGGCTCCCACGAAGCTCCACGATGTCGTGGCCTCCCCGAGGACGATGTGGCCGTCGTCGGTCTCGAACTCGATCATCATGCTGGCGAAGTCCTCGGCCGGGCTCTTCGAGTAGTCCACATCCTTGCCCATTCGCTGCCGGAGCAGCTTCGCGTATTCCGGGCGCGACCACTTGAGGCTGGCGATGTGCGCGGTGATGCGCCGGGGACGCACCGTCGAGAGCGGCTCGCCCGGCTTCGTCAGCAGCTCGCGCACGACCAGCGCTGAGTGGCACATCATGTCGTTGAGCACCCCGCCACCCTGGAGCTTCCCCTGCCAGAACCAGGGCATGTGCGGGCCGCTGTGCTCCTCGGTCGCACGGGCGAGATACGGGCGGCCGCTGCCTGCGGCGCCGCGGGCCCAGAGGAGCGAGCGTCCATGCTCGACCTGCGGAGCGAACGACTGGTTCTCGAGGTAGCCCGTCGGGAGGTCGACGCGCTTCACGAGATCGACGACGCGCTTCGCCTCCGCGACGTTCCGCCCGAGAGGCTTCTCGCAGGCGAGCCCCTTCAGCGTGCCTTTCCCGCTTTCGATCGCACGTACGATCTCTTCGACGTTCTCGACGCGCGCGTGATTGGGACCGAGCAGCCAGATCGCATCGATCGCCGGATCCTCCACCATGGCCGTGATCGAGCGATAGGGTCGCGCGGCGCCGATGTCGAGCGTGTTGGCGAGCGCTGCGGCTGACGCGGCGTTCTTCTGGTTGGGGCTCCATACACCGAGCACGTCGGCGTCGCGCACCGAGCGAAACCCCTGCATGTGGAACTTCGCAATGAAGCCGCTGCCTATGAAGCCGACTCCCAGACGGCCGTTCGTGATCCCTCCCTTACTTCGCGCCATTCTGCACCGGTATGCGAGAGTTCATGAGATCGTAGCTGACACCGAGCTTCCTGAGGGCCGGCGCGGGGCATCCATTCCATTCCGGAATACCGACGTTCCCGATGTACTGGACGTCCTTCCATCCGAGGGCGCTGGAGAAGAATCCCGAGGCGGTCATGTCACGGAAGCGATTGAAGAAGGCGACGCCGTCGCTCATCTCCGGCGCGGCTTTCGCCGGCCAGGCGATGTCATCGAGGATCTGGCGGCGCTGCGCATCCGTGGCGGCGACGAAGCTCCGCGAGAATCGCTTCGTGCTCTCGGAGTCGAGCCATGCGAGGCCGCTGCGCACCCCTGCGCGCGTCTGCTCCGATGTGTTCTGCTCGGGATCGAAGTACATGAAGTCCATGAACTCCGGGACCCTGGCATCGGTCGCGCTGCCGGATCGCGCGTCGCGCGGAATCACGTAGTCCACGAGCACCCTCACCGTGCGATACTCGGCGGTCGTGAAGAACTTCGGCACGAATGCCTGACCGCTCTCCCCGGTGGCAAGGGCGCCGGCGAAGCGAGCTGCGCGATCGACGTCGGTGCCGGTCCACTCCAGGACTCCCAGCATGGGGATCAGCGCGAGAGTCTTGAGTGCATCCCTGCGGTCCAGCGGCGAGGCAGCACCTTCCATCTCCTCTCGCGCAGTCGCGTCCGTGAACGATGCCGCCGGATCGCCATCCGGCATCCCGGCCTCGTCGGTCATAGCGCTCCCTCCTTCCGCTGCCGGGTGATGTAGTCGCTCGTGCGCATCGCGAGCGCAAGGATCGTCCAGGTCGGATTCTTGTCCGCCTGGGTGACAAAGGGCCCTCCGTCGGCGACGAAGAGATTCTTCACATCGTGTGCCTGGCAGTTGGAGTTCACGACCGATGTCTTCGGATCGTTCCCCATCCGCGTGCCGCCCAGCTCGTGGATGATCGCGCCGCCGGTGGAGATGCCATATCCCTGCTCCCTCGTGGGCATGCGGCTGAACACCGTGCCCCCCATCTCGGCGATGAGCGCGCGGAAGGTCTCCTGCATGTGCTTCGCCTGGTTGTACTCGTGATCTGTCCACTCCCAGTGAAAGCGCAGCACCGGGATTCCGAAGCGATCCTTCACCTCGGGATCGATCTCGCAGAACGACTTGTCGTTCGGGATCATCTCGCCACGGCCGGAGAATCCGATCGTGGCGCCGTAGTACCGGCGGTAGTCGTTCTTGAGGCTCGCGCCGTAGCCACCGCCGGGCTCGTAGCGCTGGATCCCACCCATGAAACCGGCCTGCGGCGGACGCAGTCCGCCCCACACCTCGATGTGGTAGCCGCGCGGGAAGTCGAGCTTCCGGTTGTCGAGCCACCAGGGCATGTAGACGTGCATCCCGCCGACTCCGTCCTCGTTGTGCGGGACGTGATCCATCATCGATGGGATGAAGCCCGACACATCCGCGCCAGTGGTGTCGGTGATGTACCTGCCGACGGTGCCGCTGGAGTTGGCCAGCCCCTGCGGGAACCGGTTGGACTTCGAGTTGAGAAGGATGCGCGAGGACTCCAGCGCGCTCGCGGCGAGCACGACGACCTTCGCCTGCACGTGCTCATCGGCCCCGGTGCTCCTGTCGATGTACGAGACCCCCGACGCGAGCCCGTCGGGGCCGACGGTGACCTCGCGGACCATCGCGTTGGTAAGCAGAGTCAGCCTGCCGGTCTGCTGCGCCGGTGCGATCAGTACATCGGGGCTAGAGAAGTTCGCCTTCACCGTGCAACCGCGATTGCACTGGCCGCAGTAGTGGCAGCCCGCGCGCCCGTTGATCGGCTTGGTGAGCACGGAGAGCCGCGACGGTATGCAGGTGATGTTGAGCTTGTCCGACGCCTTCTTCACCAGGAGCTCGTAGCAGCGCGGCTTCGGCGCCGGAAGGAACACGCCATCGGGGTGATTCCGCAGCCCCTCGTTGCTGCCGAAGATCCCGATCAGCCGGTCGATCCGGTCGTAGTAGGGAGCGACGTCGTTGTAGCCGATCGGCCAGTCCTCGCCGAGCCCGTCGAGGGACTTCCCGCGGAAGTCGTCGGGGCCGAAACGGAGGGAGATGCGCCCCCAGTGATTGGTGCGCCCGCCGAGCATCCTGGCGCGCCACCAGTTGAAGCGGGTTCCCGGGGCGCGGGTGTACGGCTCGCCCTCGATGTTGAACCCGCCGTCGCACGCGTCGAACTCACCGAAGGGCCGCGTCTTCGTGGCTGCACCACGTCGCGGCGATGCATATGCGGGGAGCAGCATCGGCGAGTCGCCGCGGGCGGCGTACCAGGCGGGCCCGGCCTCGAGCATCACCACGTTGGCGCCTGCGGCTGTGAGCGTGTAGGCCGCCATTCCGCCGCCGGCTCCCGAGCCGACGATGCAGACATCGAACACTGGACGTTGCTGCTTGATCATCGCAGGACCGGTATGAGGCTGCGTGGAGGATGAGGTTCGCGCTTCAGGAACAAGCGCGACGATCGTGATTCGCCGCGGGGTCGGTCAGAGCTCCAGCTGGGAGAGATGCCGGTAGCTCGTCGCGATCGAGCCAAAGGGGTCGGCGGGCCGGTCGTGCTCCACGAATACGTGGATGACACCGGCCTTCATCCCCTGGCCGAGCACCGTCCTGAAGTCGATCGTGCCCGCACCGACATCGACCATCAGGTGCTCCGGCGGTCCGGCCGAGTCCTTTGCGTGCACCATGGGGAAGCGATTCGGGAAGCGCGTGAAGTAGTCGAGCGGATCATGGCCGGCCTTCACGAGCCAGTAGATGTCCATCTCGAACGTCACGAGCGCGGGATCGGTCTCGGAGAGGAGCACGTCGAAGGGAACGACATCACCCGTCCGGCGAAACTCGAAGTCGTGGTTGTGGTAGGCGAAGCGCAGCCCCGCCGCCTTCGCCTCGGCTGCACCTCGATTGAACTCGGCAGC
>JBGTMW010000538.1:0-4851 GCA_041743365.1 Gemmatimonadaceae bacterium | reverse complement strand
CAGGCGAACGTCGTCGCGCGAACGGGTGCGGTGAAGGATCAGATCATGGGAATATGGGAGGCGCCGAGTGTCGCGATGACGAGGCGGGCGACGGAAGCCAGGGCGGAGCTTCCCAGGGCGATCGCGGATGCCAATGCCTTGCTGGTGCGAGTGAGGGCGATGGCGCCCACCCTGCAGCGGCACGGCATCACCATCACCGTTCCGCCCGCCGACCGCTAAATACGTCGGTCGCACAAACGTCGTCTGCCTCTGCTACCGGCTGAAGCTCGCGGCTCGCGGCCAAACGGCTATCTGGGCTGGCGGCTCGCCTTTGCAGTCGTACGCCCGAGCCGCGAGCGGCCCACAGCTCGCAGCCGAGAGCCGACGGCCGGAAACGCCGTCAACGCTCTTCCCCTGAGTCAGGGAAGGTCGGAGAAGCGAAGGTAGAAGTACGCGTCCGCGTCGGACAGCGCGTCGTCCAGCCGCAGCCCCTGCCCGCTGAACCGGGCAATCCGGTGCGGTGGTTCGGCGCACAGGGCGTTGATCGGGCAGGTGAACTCGATCTCGGCGCGATCACCGATCACGACGAAGCGCAGCGGACTGGAGAGCAACGACCTGACCGGTGCGCCCGGAGGATTCTCCATCTCCCACACGCTCGCTGCGCTGCCCGTGCCGTCGGCGCGAAGGCGCAGGGTATCCGCGATCAGCCTCATGGTCGCCGACTCGCTGCTCAGGATGACCGCCGGCAGCGTCGATTCGCCCACGAGATCGAGGGCGTAGGCGCCCGCGAAATCCGCCGGCGCGGGACGGTCGCGGCAGGCGACGGCGCTGAGCAGGGTAGCGATCAGGAGTATCGGGAGACGAGCGGACATGTTTTCCTTGTTAGCTCCAACGCGGTGCACGCGTTTGGACACCCTCACAGGTCGCAAAGGGTCACCGTCGACAGGATCGCCACGTCGCGTTTCGACGCGCGGCTCCGAAGCGTCTGAGATCGAACGATCCCCCAACGCTCCACCGACACGGGCACCCATGACACCCACCCTCCCCGGCGGCACTCCCGCCCCCGAGCCGCGTCCAGCGTGGCAGCAGACTGCCACCGGTGTTCGCGTCGCCTTCCAGGGTGAGCGCGGTGCGTTCGGGGAGGAAGCGATCCACGTGCTCTGGCGTGGCGAGGCCGACCCGGTTCCCATGCACTCCTTCGAGGACGTGATGCACGCCGCCGAGTCGGGGCTGGTGGATTACGGGCTCCTTCCGATCGAGAGCACGCTCGTGGGCGGGCTCGACGTGGCGTACGACCTCCTGAGCCTCCACGACCGACTGAGCATCGTCTCGGAGGTCATCATCCCCGTGAACCTGTGCCTGCTCGCGCTTCCCGGGGCGACTGTCAGGGGACTGCGCACGCTGGCGAGTCACCCGGTCATGCTTGGCCAATGCGCCCATTTCCTCGCGCGGCACAAGCACATCATCCCCTTTCCGGCGTGGGACACGGCCGGTGCGGCGAGGGAGGTGCGCGAGATGGGCGACCCGACACGCGCGGCCGCCGGAACGCGGCGCGCCGCCGAGCGTTTCGAGCTCGCCGTGCTTCACGAGCACCTGGAGGATCGCCCCGACAGTCAGATGCGATTTCTCGTGGTCGGTCCGAACGCGGCGGTGCTGGAAGATCGCACTCACGCGCGGACGGCGATGCAGTTCGTCGTCCCCTCGCTCGCCGGTCGGCTCGTCGCCGCGCTGCACGGGCTCGCCGACGGCGGATTCAACATCGCCCACCTGGCGTCCCGCCCCACGCGCGAGCCGTGGCGCTACCAGTTCTTCGTCGAGTTCGACCACGTCGCGGGCGATCCGCGCGCAAAGGACGCGGTCATGGTGACGAAGAAGGCGAGCTCGGAATTCCGATTTCTCGGCACCTATCCCAGGTGGCCGGTGCCGGCGGACCTCACGAAGGGGCTGGAGATCTGACCGACGCTGCGGCTCCGCGGGGATCGAGGTCGTCGCGCAGCGTCTTCACCGCCGTGGTCCCGTTGTGCGACCGCTCGAGTCGCTCAGTCGATGCCGCGCGCTATCACGCCGGGATCGGCCTTCGGCCACGCGAGCTCGAGTGAATCCAGGGTGTCGGCGATCGTCCGGGCAATGAGGTAGTCGCGAACCTTCTTGTCATCGGCGGGCACGACGTACCACGGCGCCCAGCGCGTGCTGCACCGCCGGATGGCATCGCGATACGCCGCGGTGTACGCGTTCCAGCTCGCCCGCGCATCGAGGTCGGCCGGATTGAACTTCCAGTTCTTCTCCGGATTGGACAGGCGCTTCTCGAGCCGCTCCTTCTGCTCCGCGCGGGAGATGTGCAGAAAGAACTTTAGGATACGCACGCCGTTGGCGGCGAGCATCATCTCGAAGTCGTTGATGTGACGGAAGCGCGGCTCCCAGACGGTTTTCGGGACGAAGCCGTTCACCCTGGTGACGAGGACATCCTCGTAGTGCGAGCGGTTGAAGATCCCGAACATGCCGCGCGGCGGCGCGTGCTGGTGAACGCGCCACAGGAAGTCGTGAAGGAGCTCCTCGTCGCTCGGGGTCTTGAAGCTCGTCACCTGGACACCCTGCGGGTTCGCGCCGGAGAAGATCTTCCGGATCGTCCCATCCTTGCCCGAGGCGTCACGCCCCTGGAGGACGATGAGGAGGGCGAACCGCCCGTCGGCATAAAAGGTTCGCTGGAGATCGGCGATCCGCTCGACCTGATCGGAGGTTCGCTTCTTCAGCTTGTCGTCGTCAGGGGCGTCCGGAACACGCGCGTCCCTGTCGAGCAGCCTCAGGGCCGCACGCGGCGCGACCGGCGTGAGCTTCGGCAGCCGTCCTCGGCCGCGACTCAACTGAAGATCAGCGCGATCGCCGGCGCCTCCCCGTTCTCGATGAAGCGCTGGTTCACCGTCGCTGTGGCCAGCACCAGGCCTTCGATGAGGTCGGGCACTCTTTCGCGAAGGGAATCCGTATCGCCGATCTCCAGCTCGAGAAGCTCTCCCGCGGGAAGCCGCACGGACAGCAGGCCATCGTCGCTGCGGAGCGATGACATGCAGTCGACCCATGCGTTCATGTTACGGCCGTAGAAGGGCGGGAAGCCGAACGCGCGCTGGCACTCGGCATGGAACGAGATCCAGTCGTAGATGACATCCGTGCGCAACGCTACGTATGGGCCACCCTCCATTGCTACCTCACGAGACGGGGGAGCAAGCGGGATCATCCACGCGCCCGGCGGCGCATGGTCCAGAAATGGAGCCCGCCGCGAGCGAGGAAGAAGAGAGCGAAGGCGATGTCGAGGACCCGGGTGCCGGTGAGTGGAGCGTCAGGGTACATCAGCAGGCGCGCTCCGACGAAGATCCCGAGCGCCATCATCACTCCGCTGATCACTGTGCCGAGGGCGAACCGCGCATTGGCCATCAGCCCGTCGTCCGGATTCGTGCGCGGAAGCCATCGTCGAGCTTTCCCGACGCCGTGAACCCGCGAGTGTTCAGCATTGCCTCGATGGATTCGTTCATCTCGATGCCGTACACCTCGATGGCGTCGAAGGGTGCAATCTCCGGCTCCGCGTCGCCGTGCGCGGCCACCGACCTGAGAACGCCGGCGAGGTGATCCTCCGGAGAGAGGTCGGGGATCGCGCGGAATACAGTCACATCATAGCTTGCGTGCTGCGATCGACGCGCCTGCCAGAGGGATTCGACTGCGGGACGATTGTCATTCGAATCCACTATCCAGACCGGGATCCGGGCCGCCAGCGGCGACAGGCGCCAGGAGAACTCCGGGTCGAGCACGATGGCGACCATCCGTGCGGCGTCGACCCGGGAAGGCTCCATCAGCGCGGAGGCGCGCCCGACCTGTCGACCGCAGGTCGGCGGGGGAGGTTCGCCACGTCGACGGCAAGGTCGTGCACGAACTGCGTGATCCGGGCGTAGTGCGGATAGTCGAGGTACTGGGGCTCATCAGTCACGCGGTGGTAGTCTGCGTGGAGCCCGGTGAAGAAGAACACGATCGGGATGTCGTAGCGCGAGTACATCGCATGATCGCTGCGACCGTAGAGGTTGTTGTAACCCGGCCACGAGATCGGCCGGTCGAACCGGTCATCGAGCGCGAGCGGCCGTGCCTGTGCCCGATTCACCGCCTCCACGCGCGCGCCGAGCTCCGTCGAGAGTCGATTCGCGCCGAGGACGCCGAGGTAGTCCGGGCCGCCCCCCGGCACATCCTCCGCTCGCCCGCGGCCGATCATGTCCATGTTGATGTTCGCGACGATGGACGTGATGGGCACGGGCGTATTGTCCGTGAACCAGCGCGAGCCGACCAGCCCATCCTCCTCGGCCGTATACCAGACGAGCAGAATCGATCGTTTGGGCTTCGTCGGCGAGCGTTGAATGGCCTCGGCGATCTCGAGCAGCGCCATCGATCCGGAGCCATCGTCGTCGGCGCCGTTGTTGATCGAGTCGAGCCGGGCGGGACGAATGCGTCGCAGGCTGTCGAGGTTTACGGTGATGCCCGCGCGCTCATCGGCGCTGATGGCAGCGACCTCGCCCCCGCGCATCTGCATCCGGAGCGCGGCCATGGATGCGGCGCGGGCCGAATCGTGATCGACGGGGCGCTGCGCGATCCCGACGTGGTCGTTGTGCGCACCTATCGAGACGAACTCGTTCCTGAGCACCGGGTCGCTGCCCGGAATGATCGCGACGACGTTGGCCGCGTGGGGGGGCAGGGAGGTGTCGTCGTAGATGACGGTGGCATTGACGCGCACGCCGGTGTCGCCGGGCTGCGCGGCGTCCACGGGCTTGCCGAGGAGGCTGGCGGCTGCGGACGAAGTGATCTGATAGCTTGCCGCCGACCGTACAGCGCGAGGATCAG
>JBGTMW010000537.1:0-3828 GCA_041743365.1 Gemmatimonadaceae bacterium | reverse complement strand
GAGCGTGCGCGGCCCGGCCGCCCGCCGTGCGACCCAGAGCGCCCCGGCAAACAGGATCATGGTGCCGATCAGCGCGACCGCATACGCGGTGGTGAGCTTCGACCGGGTGCTCGCCAAATCCTGCTAGCCTCTGTCGCCGTGATTACCGGCCGTTGCAGGGGCCGGGCGACACCTTACAGAGCACATGACAATATCCACCGAAGTGTTTCCCTGCCGTGGAGTTGAGTGCATCGACCTCGCCTGATTGGTGAGGCATAGATGCACCGGGAGGAGATCCTCCTGGCAGGGCTGGACCGCGACTACGATGCCTCTCGGACCGTCGCGCCGATCAGCCCCGTATCAGGTACCCCACGCCGCGCACGGTGGTGATCATCTTCCGCTCGTGGGGAGCGTCGATCTTCTTGCGAAGATGGTTGATCACCACGTCCACGATATTGGTGCCGGGATCGAAATGATATCCCCACGCATACTCGGTGATCAATGTCCGGCTCATGACCCGTCCCTCGTGGCGCATGAGATACTCGAGCACGGCGTACTCCTTCGGGGTCAGGTCGATCAGCACCCCGGCCCGGCGGACCTCCCGGGTGTTCTGATCGAGCACCAGATCGCCGACGATGTGCGTGGCCGAGGCTATGGCCTTGGGGCGGCGAGCGAGCGCCTCCACCCGGGCGAGGAGCTCCTCGAAGGCGAAAGGCTTCGTCACGTAGTCGTCTGCCCCGGCACGAAGCGTCAGGACCTTGGCGTCGATCGCATCCTGCGCGGTGAGTACGAGCACTGGCTGGCCGAACCCCCGCGCACGGATGCTTCTCAGGACATCGAGCCCCGACTTCCCGGGGAGCCGCATGTCGAGGATGATGAGGTCGTAGGCCTCCGATCGAGACAGCCGTTCCCCCTCCTCCCCGTCGGCCACGAGATCCACCCCCCAGCGTTGCTCCTCCAACCCTCGCTTCACGAACTGGCCGACGGTGGGGTCGTCCTCGATTACCAGGATCTTCACGACTCGCCCGGGCGCCTGAATCCGTATTCCCTGATCTTGCGATAGAGCGTCTTCGACGAGATCCCGAGCACCGTCGCGGCGCGACCCTGGTGCCAGTTGGTCTGACTCAGAACCGACTCGATGTGCTTCTTCTCCAGCTCGGCGAGCGAAACGGGCGCGCCCGATTGGCCATTCCCGGCCGTGGCGGCCGATCCCACGCCATGGAGGGGAAGGTCGGAAGCGTTGATCACGCCACCGTTGGCCAGGAGCACTGCGCGCTCGATGACGTTGCGCAACTCCCTGATGTTTCCGGGCCACTTGTACCGCCTCAGCGCCTCCATTGCCTCGTCAGTCAGCCTCGGCGGGGAGCCGCCTCCGTACTGCTCGAGGAAGAGTTGGGCGAGAATCGGGATGTCCACCACCCTGTCCCGCAGCGGAGGCAGGGCGATGCCGATCGTGTTGATCCGGTAGTAGAGGTCGCTCCTGAAGCTGCCATCGCTCACCGCTCGAACCATGTCGCGGTTGGTGGCCGCCACGATTCGAACGCTTACCTCGACCTTCTGCGTACCGCCGACCCGGAAGAAGGTCCCGAGCTCGAGCGCACGCAGCAGCTTCCCCTGCAGCTTCGGGTCGAGCTCTCCGATCTCGTCCATGAACATGGTCCCGCCGGCTGCCATCTCGAACAGCCCCATCTTCCGGCTCAGAGCTCCGGTGAACGCGCCGCGCTCGTGACCGAACAGCTCGCTCTCGAGGAGATTCTCGGCGATGGCGGCGCAGTTGATGTCCACCAGCGGGTTGCTTCCCCGACCGGACAGGCGGTGCAGGGCGCGAGCGATGAGCTCCTTTCCCGTGCCCGACTCGCCCGATATCAGAACCGGCGAGTCGCTCTTGGCCACGCGCTCCACGAGCGAGAGCACCGCCTGCATCGGAGCGTACTGGGTGATCACCTCGGGCACGGCGTCGACCCGGGAGAGGCGCGAGTGCAGCAGGGCGTTCTCCTTGGAGAGCTGCCGCTTCTCCCACGCGCGCCGCACGAGCACATCTATCTCGGCCATCCTGTAGGGCTTGGCCAGGTAGTCGTAGGCGCCGAGCTTGATGGCGGTGATCGCCGTCTCAATGGTGCCGTTTCCGGTGATGATTATGACCTCGGGCGGCGATGGCTCCTCGCGCACGTGGCGGAGGACTTCGAGTCCATCCATCTCTGGCATCACTATGTCGAGGAGCGCCACGTCGTACGATTCGGCACGGAGTGCCTCGAGCGCCGCGCGGCCGTCGCGCCGGGTCGTGACCTGGTAGCCCCGACCGGTCAGGAAGCTCTCGAGAATGGTTCCGAGATGCGGCTCATCCTCGGCGATGAGAACCTTGATGCGCGGCTGGTCCCTCATCTCGAGGCTCCGGCAATGGGAAGCGTGATGCGAAAGACGCTGCCCCGTCCGGCGGCGCTGTCGACGTCGATGCGGCCACCGTGCTCCGCGATGATTCCATAGCAGATCGAGAGCCCCAAGCCGGTGCCGCGCCCCGGGGGCTTCGTGGTGAAGAAGGGCTCGAAGATCTTCGTTACCTCGGATCGTGGAATGCCATGGCCCTCGTCGGAAACCTCGGCAATGACGGCGTTCTCCGCCGTCGAGAGGCGCGTCCTGAGAACGACGGTCCCGCGCTCCTCCATTGCGTCCACCGCATTGAGGAGGAGCGCCATGAACACCTGCACCAGCTGCTCCGGGTTGCCGTGGACCACGCCGGTGATCGCCGAGCTCAGATCCGTGGTGACGGTGAGCTTCTTGAAGCGGGCGTGGTGCTTGAGCAGGAACAGCGTCTGCTCGATCACCGAATTGAGGTCGAGCTGCGTCTTCGTGGCCGGGCGAGGACGGCTGAAGTCGAGCAGCCCGTCGACGATTCGCTTGCAGCGATGTACCTCGCTGTCGACGATCTTCAGGTACTCGCTGAACTCTGGCTTCACGTCGTAGCCGAGCTCGCGCATGTCGTCGACGCGGAGCGAGAGGCTTTCGGCGCAGGCAGCGATAGTCGCGAGGGGGTTGTTGATCTCGTGCATGACCCCCGCCGCAAGCTGACCGATTGCGGCGAGCTTCTCGGCCTGGGAGAAGCGATCCATCGCCTCGCGCCACTCCGTGACGTCCTCGCCGATGGTGATGACGTGGGTGACGGCGGCGTTGTCGAGCCGCATGGGGATCTTGGAGATCCGATACGTCCGCAGATCTCCCGTGGCGCTGGACTCCATCTGGAACTGCTGGATGGCGCCCGTCTGAAAGACGTCGTCGAACTCGTGGCGGAGGAGATCCTCAGGCTGGCGGTGCAGGATCTCGAATATCGGCTGCCCGATCGCCTCGTCGCGGGAGACGCCCTGCATGCCCGTCTCGCGTTTCCGGTTCCACGCCTGAATGCAGTACTCGCGGTCGATGACGTACAGGCCGACGGGGAGCGAGTCGATGATGCGCTCGGTGAAGCGGCGCTGCTCGTCGATCTGCCGCGTGCGAAGCTCGACTTCCACGGCGAGCTGCCGCGAGTGCTCCGCATGGGAAAGGAAGGGCGCGAGCAGGTTCGCAAGGATGCCGAAGAGTATCCGTTCCTCGGCCGACATCGGCTTCTCGCGCCTGGCGGAGAGAGCCCCAATGCGCCGCGACCCGGCCTCCAGTGCTAGAACGTACAGGTCCGCCGGCGACGACGGGCCCGTCGCGTTCAGGGCTTCGGCCGCCTCGTCGGGGCGTGTCTCCGCCGCCCCACTCGACCAGGCCGGATTCAATGCCCGGGGTGTCTGGAGCCAGAGGACGCACTCGCGCGCATCCAGCACCCGGCGGACGGTCTCCAGGATGGCGGAGATGACGTCCTCCAGCGGG
>JBGTMW010000536.1:0-5512 GCA_041743365.1 Gemmatimonadaceae bacterium | reverse complement strand
CTGGAGCTGATCGATTGAGCGCGCTTGCGGCGCGCTCTGCAACACCCGAACTTTCGGACCCCCCCGTTCCGGGATTGCAATGACTGATTTCATGAAGATCCTGCAGCAAGCGCAGGAGATGCAGGGTCGCCTGCAGACCATGCAGGACGAGCTCGCGCTGAAGACCGTCTCCGCGGCGGCCGGCGGCGGGATGGTGACCGTGGAGGCCGACGGCCGTGGTCAGCTCCGGAAGATCCACATCGACCCGAGTGTCGTGGATCCGAAGGACGTCGAGATGCTGGAGGACCTCATCCTCGTTGCGGTGACCGAGGCCCAGAAGAAGGCGGCGACGCTGGCGCAGGATGAGATGGGCAAGCTGGCGGGCGGAATGCAGCTCCCGTTCAAGCTGCCCTTCTGACGTGTCGGTCATCGACGATCTCGCGACGGAGCTCGCGAGGCTGCCGGGCATCGGCCGGAAGACGGCGATGCGGCTCACCTACCACCTTGTGAAGCAGCCGCCCGAGCAGAGTCGCCGCCTTGCCGACGCGCTGGTGGTGCTGGCCGAGCGCGTGCACCCCTGCACCCTGTGCTTCAACCTCACCGAAGACGACGTCTGCGCGATCTGTCGAGACGCGCGGCGGGACTCGAGCGTCATCTGTGCGGTGGAGGAAGCATCCGATATCGGGGCGATCGAGAGAGCCGGTGAGTTCCGGGGCGTTTATCACGTCCTCGGTGGTCGGCTGTCGCCGCTCGATGGCATCGGCCCGGAGGATCTCACCATCCGCCCGCTCGTCGATCGCGTCGAGCGGACCCATGTCCGGGAAGTGATCATAGCCACGAACCCGAGCCTCGAGGGCGAGGCGACGGCGCTTTACGTCCAGCGGCAACTCTCGTCGGCGTCGAAGGTGACCGTCTCGCGCATCGCCCGGGGCCTGCCTGTGGGCGGTGACCTGGAGTATGCCGACGGTGTCACGATCGCGCAGGCGCTGACGGCGCGCAGGGAGATGCAGTGATGGGACGTACAACGAATCTGGCGGCACTCGGCTTCGTCGGTGGCGCCGCGGTGGGGGCGCTCGTCTGGAGCATGCAGATGCGCCGGTTCCGTCGAGACCTGTTCAACGCCAGGCCGCTGCGGCGCCTCGCGGCGCTCGGCTACCTCAGCGGCCAGCCGAGCCTCGATACGGCGCGTGTGCTGCGCGACTATGTGAGTTGGGAAAGCCAAACCGTTCTTCGCCGGCGGGGCGAGCGCGTGCTGCGCCGGGTCGAAGCGCATTTGCATCTAAACTAGCAAGGGACTTTCATGGCCGTTGGGTCATCGAGCTGGTCGTTCACCGAGGATGACTTCGGAGCCATAACGACGCTGCTCCAGCGCTTCCTGTTCGACAGCAACGCGCGCTGTGCACTCCTCGTGGACAGGACGGGACAGCTCGTCGCGACCGTGGGCGAGCAGCCCACCTTCGACCCGACCGCATTCGCCACGCTCACCGCCGCCGATTTCAGCGCCAACGACCAGCTCGCGCGACTCATCGGCGAGAACGACTTCACATCACTCTTCCACCAGGGAGAGAAGGAGTCGATGTACCTTGCCGATGTGGCGCGCCGGGTCATTCTCGTCGTGCTCTTCGATAACCGCACAACGCTGGGGCTGGTACGTCTCAAGATGAAACAGACCGTCGACGAGCTGACACGATTGTTCGAGCAGGTCTTCGCCCGTGCCCAGTCGCAGCAGGGAACGCCGCAGCAGAACATTCTCGCCGGCGCCGACGACGAGATCGACAAGCTGTTCCAGTAGCCGAGGAGACCAGCCATGTCGATGATCAACTACGCCTCCCGCGAGATCAACTGCAAGATCGTGTACTACGGTCCCGGGCTCGGCGGCAAGACCACGAACCTCGAGCACGTCTACGGGAAGGTCACGCCCAACACCCGCGGCAAGCTCATCTCCCTCGCAACGGAGACCGAGCGCACCCTGTTCTTCGACTTCCTCCCCGTCGACCTCGGCACGATCCGCGGCTTCAAGACGCGCTTCCACCTCTACACCGTTCCCGGCCAGGTGTACTACAACGCCAGCCGCAAGCTGATCCTCAAGGGCGTCGACGGAATAGTCTTCGTGGCCGATTCGCAGATCGAGCGGATGGAGGCCAACCAGGAGGCAATGCAGAATCTTTACGACAACATGGCCGAGTACGGCTATGATTTGACGCGGATGCCGTTCATCATCCAGTACAACAAGCGCGACCTCCCGAACGCGGCTCCCGTGCGCGAGCTGCAGGCGGCCCTGAACCCGGGCTGGGAGCTCACGGAACCGGCCAGGCAGCGCGTGGCCCCCGATCCGTATCATGCAGGCGAGAACCTCGTGGAACAGGCGCCCACGGGAGAGTGGGTGGAGCGTGCGACCTTTTTCGAGGCAGTGGCAGTCACCGGTGACGGTGTCTTCGAAACCCTCAAGGCCGTCAGCAAACTGGTTCTGAAGACACTCGCGTAGCGCGAGAGAGCAGCGTGAATCTTCCAAACAGCATTACCGCCGGACGCATAGCGATCATGCCTCTGATCGCATATCTCCCGTTCGTTTCCTCCGCCCCCTGGCGGATGGTCGGGTTCGCGCTGTTCATCATCGCCGCCGTCACCGACTACTACGACGGCATGCTCGCGCGCACGCGCAACGCCATCACCGACCTCGGAAGGCTTCTCGATCCCCTGGCGGACAAGCTGCTGCTCCTCGGGACAATGCTCCCGATGTACGTGCTCATGGCCCCGCGTGACGATCCGGCGCTCCCCCTCGTGGGAGGCGTGCGCGGCGCGGCCGAGTTTCCCTTCACGACTCCCCTCGGCGAGATCCCGCTACCCTGGTGGATAGTCGCCATCATTCTCGGGCGGGAGCTGGTGATGACCGTCTTCCGGCAGGTCGCAGCGCGCCGCGGACTGATCATCGCGGCCATCGGACCGGCCAAATGGAAGATGGGCTTCCAGTGCACATGGATCGGCGCGGCGTATTTCTGGTTCTCGGCCGCGACCGCCGCGAGCACCGCCGCCTGGACCGGACTGCCCTGGCTGGCGTTCGCCCACTTCAACGGGATCGTCGGCACGGGAGCGATGATCGGATCGCTGGGGCTGACGCTTGCTTCACTCTGGCTGTACTTCCGCAGATACGGCTACATCCTCTGGTCACGCCAACCGGCTGCGGCGACCCGGGAAGGATCGCGCTGAGCCGCCGCGTTCGTCCCCGGCACGACATCGCACGATGCTGATCGAGATCGTCACCATCGGCGACGAGCTGCTGCTGGGATTCACGATAGACACCAATGCCGCCTGGCTGGCGCGCGAGCTCGCGCCACTGGGTGTGCAGGTCGTGCGGCGCGCAACCGTGGGCGACGCAGCCGATGACATCACCGATGTGGTGCGGGGGGCGCTCGCCCGCACCGGGGCGGTGATCACCACCGGCGGGCTGGGCCCGACGAGCGACGACCTCACGAAGCCGGCCATAGCGTCCCTCTTCGGACGGGACATGTACCACGATGCGGACGTGATGGCGGGCATCGAACGGCTCTTCCGCTCACGAGGCTACCCGGGTCCGATTCCCGAATCTAATCGCGTCCAGGCGATGATCCCGAAGGGTTCGCGCATCCTCGCCAATCGCCACGGAAGCGCACCGGGGATCTGGCTCGAGGACGACGATGGCCGGTGGGTCGCGATGCTGCCCGGTGTACCCAGGGAGATGAGGGGCATGTTCGCCGACACCCTGCAGCCATTGATCCTGGAACGCACAGGCACCGTTCGCACGGTCGTCAGTTCGCGAACGCTGCGAACCACCGGAATAGCCGAGTCGGCGCTCGCGGAAAGGATCGCCGATCTCGTGGCGGACATTGCTCCGCTCTCGCTCGCATACCTTCCGGGCGCCGAGGGTGTGGACCTCCGCCTCACCTGTCATGGCGCGGATGCGCGGACCGCCGATGCGATGCTGGCGCGGGTGGCCGATCGGCTGGTCGAGCGAATCGGGGGAAGCCTATATGGGGAAGGTTCGGCCGACCTTGCCGGGATCGTCGTGGAGATGTGCCGCGAGCGCGGCCTTCATGTCGCCCTGGGGGAGAGCTGCACCGGGGGACTCGTAGGCGCGAGGTTGACCGCCGTTCCAGGGTCGAGCGCCGTCTTCATTGGCGGCGTCATCGCATACGACGACAGGGTCAAGCTCGACCTGCTCGGTGTGGACCGCGAGAGCCTCGCTGAGCACGGCGCGGTGAGCGAGCGCGTCGTCCGTCTCATGGCGAGCGGTGCGCGCGCTCGCTTCGGCACGGATATCGGGATCGGTGTGAGCGGGATCGCCGGGCCCGCGGGCGGCACCCCCGAAAAACCCGTAGGTACCGTCTGGATCGCCGTCGATGTGATGGGAAAGGTCACCGCGATCGGGCGGGGCTACGCCGGCGATCGCGAGGAGATTCGCTCGCGTGCCGCACAGGCAGCGCTCGACATGGTACGGCGTGCTCTATCGAGTGCGGCGCCAACGCTGCAGGGCATAGCGGTTGCACCGCCGGCACCGTAAACTTTGATGCTCACCATGACGCGGAACCATGACCTATCCGGCTGAAAATCCGTTCGACGAGCCAGCACCAGGTGGCGATGACCTCAACTCCGAGGATGCCTACGCGCGCGGTGCCTCCGCGACCGACGAGGAGTCCGCGGGCGGCGCCGATGCAGGCGTCGACGCGGACCAGGGTCGTGCCCTCGCCGAATCGCAGCGCGCGCTGGAGGACCAGCGCGAGAAGTACCTGCGGCTCGCGGCTGAATACGACAATTTCCGGAAGCGCACCCAGAAGGAACGCATCGAGGCGGGGTCCCGCGGGCAAGCGGAGCTCATCAAGCAGCTCATCGATCCGCTCGATGACCTCAAGCGATTCGCGGACCTCGATCCGGCCGTCACCGACCCGGCTGCGATCGTGCAGGGCGTGGATCTCGTGGAAGCGAAGCTCATGAAAGCGCTCGCCGCGAGTGGCCTCGAGATCCTCGATCCGCTGGATCAGCCCTTCGATCCCACTGTGCACGAAGCCGTGGCGACCGAGCCGGCGCTTTCATCGGAGGACGACAACATGGTCGCCCGCGTCTACCAGCGGGGATACCTGTTCAATGGTCAGCTCCTGCGGGCCGCGCGCGTCGTGGTGAAGCAGTGGAACGGATGAGACCCGGCTGATCTGTTCATGGCGACCAGGGATTATTACGCCGTGCTCGGAGTCTCCGCATCAGCGTCGCAGGAAGAGATCAAGAAGCACTACAGAAAGCTCGCGAAGAAGAATCACCCGGACGCCAATCAGAACGATCCCAGGGCCGCCGACCGCTTCAAGGAGATCTCCGAGGCGTACAACGTCATTGGCGACCCGGAGAAGCGGAAGCAGTACGATGACATGCGGCGCCTGGGCGCTTTCACCGGATTTCCCGGCGCCCGGTCGCGGCCTCCCGGTGGCCCCCCGGGGGGCGGACCCCCTCCCGGCGGCGCGGGCGGATCGTTTCGGTTCGAGGACTTCGATGTCGGCGGCATAGGCGG
>JBGTMW010000535.1:0-8648 GCA_041743365.1 Gemmatimonadaceae bacterium | reverse complement strand
GCTCGCCTCCTCGGCGCGCTGCTGTGCCGAACCCCGGGTGCCCGTCTCGCCCTGGGTCAGGTCCACGATAGCCGTCCGATAGCCCTGCCGGGCGGCCTTGATGAGAGTGCCGCCGCAGGTCAGCTCGATGTCATCGCGATGAGCCGCAACCGCCAGAATATCGAAAGGCATGCCCGAATATACTACGTACCGAGTACTTCAAAGGTACTTCGTACTGGGTACTTCGTACGCTTCGGGCGCTGCGTACTGCGCACGTACTTCGTACCGGGTACTTCGTACGCTTCGGGCGCTGCGTACTGCGCACGTACTTCGTACCGGGTACTGCGTACGTTTCGGGCGCTGCGTACTGCGCACGTGCTTCGTACTGGGTACTGCGTACGCTTCGGGCACTGCGTACGCACCTCTTATCGCGCACATTCCCGGCGCTGCAGCCTGGCGTGTTCCCGCGGATCGTTGATGGGGTTCTTCTGCCGGTCTCCGTCCGAGTACCGGGGAACACGGCATTGCCTCGCGGCCTTCTGCGGGGCGGTGCGGCAGGAGGCTGCGGGCCGAGGGGATCGGGTACGGTCCGGAGGCGCGTTGTGGTGAACCTTCGCGTGCGTCAGGACCAGGAGGCGGCCTTTGACGTTCGAGGACTGGGAGGCGACCGCGGCTGGGGAGTACGGAGCGGATCGCATCTGGCGGATGCGAACCTATCGGCTCGCATGCTATCTCGCCGAAGTCGCCTGGACCGACGCCGAGGCATTGGGTCGTGAGCACCTGACCCGCGACATCGCTGCCCAGCTGCTCCTCGCCCTTGGCTCGATCCGCGCAAATCTGGCGGAAGGCTACAGCCGGTCGCCCGGCCGCGATCGCGCGCGGTTCTTCGAGTACTCGCTTGGCTCCGCTCGGGAATCGCGCGAATGGTACAGGCACACGATGCGCGTGCTCGGCGAGGAAACCATCGCCGTGAGGTGCGCGGTCCTCGACGAAATCACCCGCCTCCTGTTAGCAATAATCCCGCGCGAGCGCGAACGAAAAATCACCCGCACAGCTCCCTGACCCTCTTCGCGCCGCTCGAAGCGGCCCAGCTACGCCCCGCCATCGAGCACTCCTGCCACGCAATACGCAGTGCCGGAGGCGTACGAAGTACCCCGTACGAAGTACGTGCAGTACGCAGTGCCCGAAGCGTACGAAGTACCCAGTGCGAAGTACGTGCGCAGTACGCAGTGCTTGAAGCGTACGAAGTACCCAGTACGCAGTATGAAGCTATTCGTAGCGGAGCGCTTCGATCGGGTCCAGCCTTGCCGCCCTGTGCGCGGGAATGAATCCGAAGACGATGCCAATTCCCACCGACACCACGACCGCGATAACGGTGAACGATAATGGCGTGGTGGCGTCGACGTTCATGAGCGTCGTGATCAGTCGCCCGACCGCCAGGCCGAAGACGATCCCGAGAAGTCCGCCGATTCCCGTAAGCGTCCCCGCTTCCACCAGGAATTGCACATGAATGTCGCGCCTCGTGGCGCCGAGCGCCTTGCGCACGCCGATCTCGCGCGTCCGCTGGGTCACGGAGACCATCATCATCGCCATCACCCCGATTCCTCCCACCATCAGGGCGACCGCGGACAGCACGATCATCACGAGGAAGAACACTCCGGTGATCTTGTTCCAGATGTCGAGAATCTGGTCCTGGGAGACGAGATCGAAGGTATTCCGGTCCGCGGGACGGAGCCTGCGCATCTCGCGCAGGGCGACCGTGACCGCGTCCTGCGCGAGCGCGACCCCGGTGGCCGCCCGCGGCTTCACCACCATCATGAGGCCGTTCGTTCGATCGATCGTGAACTGACGGTCGGCCAGCCGGAAGGGAACGATCGCGCCGACCCCCGTGCCCGGGGGCGCGAAGATGTTGTCCGGCGGCTGGTATATGCCGATGACCGTGACCGGGCGCCCGGAGACCCTCACGGTCTTGCCCAGGGGCAGCTCGCGTCCGAACACGTGGCGCGCCGCATCCTCCGCGATCACCGCCACCGCACCGCCCGAGGAAAGCTCCACCTGGGTGAACCATCGACCGCTCGTGAGCCCGCCTCCCTGGACTTCGGGAAAGCGGTCGTCGGCGCCCATCACGGTCAGGTTCTGGGTTCTCACGCCGGCGTACTCGATTCGACCGAACGTCTGGGACCACAGCGACGCGTACGATATCTCGGGCAGCGATTGAAGTCGTTCGGCCTCGTCATACTCCAGGTCAGGACGGATCCGCACTTCGAGCGGGAGCTGATTCGGATTGACTGGAGTCTGCGAGAAGTACTTGATCACATAGAAGGTGGTCGGACCAGCGATCTCTATGGTGGCCACGATCTGATCGCGGATCCCCTGAACGACGGCGGCCATCGCCATTACGGTCGAGACGCCAATGACGACGCCCAGGATGGTCAGGGCCGAGCGGAGCTTGCTCACTCGCAGCGCGTCGATCGCCACCGAGAAGTTCTCTGGAATCCGCTCGATCCATCCGAGTCTCATCGCTCAGGTCTCCGCCCGCATGGCGGTGACGGGCGCAAGCCGGGCCGCACGCGCCGCGGGGTAAACGCCGAAGAGCACGCCCACTCCCGCGCCAAGCGCCACCGCGAGAGCCACCGACCAGAGCGTCACACGCGCGGGAAGAGGTGACACCGACGCAACCAGGGCCGCCCCCAGCCACCCTGCCATCACGCCGGCGAAGCTCCCAATCAGCGCCAGCACGACCGCCTCCACGAGAAACTGGCGGCGGATGTCGCGCTCCCGGGCACCCACTGCCTTGCGAAGGCCGATCTCGTGCATTCGCTCGTTCACCGCCATCAGCATGATGTTCATGATGACGATCCCTCCGACGAGAACGCCGATGCACACCACCGCAGGAATCGCCATGAACAGCACGCTGGTGAGGCTCTGCCAGAATGCGATCAGTGCATCGCCCGTCTCTACGGAGAAGTCGTTCGCCTCGCGCGGCCGGAGCCGGTGTGCAACCCGCATTGCTTCCTCCGCCCTCGCCATGGCCGGGGCGACGTCCACCGCGTTGTGCATCTTGACCGAGACCGTCGTCGTCCGCAGCCGCCCAACCAGCTTCTCGAAGCTGGTGAGCGGCATGAGCACGAACCCATCGAACGACTGGCCGAGCACCCGTCCCTTCTTGGCGACGACGCCGACGACGGTGAAACGATCTCCGAGAATCCGGATTTCGCGGCCCACGGGATCGACCTGCTCGAACAACTGCTCGGCCACGTCGGCGCCGATGACCACGACGGGTCGATGCGCTCGCAGGTCGAACTCGGTGATGGGTTCTCCCGCCGAGAAGAGATAATCCTGCACGATCTGGTAGCCGGGAGTGGCGCCGAAGATCTGGACGCTCCCCATCGTGCGGTCGCGCCAGATGATGTCTGCCTGGGGCGCGGGTGATCCCAGGATCCCGATGGCGGCGGCATCCGGGACCGCGGCAACGACCGCGGCTGCGTCCCGCTTCGTTATGGGGGGCCGACGCCGGAGGATTCGCAGCGCCTCGTCGTCGATCAGGCCAACCTGGATCGGCGTGCGGCGGACCTGGAATGCATTGGTGCCTACCACCGCTCCCGCGACGTTCTCGCGAACGTACGCGTTCATTCCCTGGATGATCGCGACGACGCCCACGAGGAAGGCGACCGAAACGATGATCCCGAGGAGGGTGAAGAAGGAGCGGAGCTTGTTTGCCCTGATCTGGCGGAGCGCGGTCAGGACGATGTCGGCATGACGCATCGAGGATGAGAAAATGGCGCCTCTCGCCGGATTGTGCGAGAGGCGCCACGCTGCATCACCGGCCTGCCGTGGCTACTCGTGGCGCAGCGCTGCAACAGGGTCGAGGCGCGCCGCGCGGATCGCGGGAAGCATCCCGAACAGGATTCCGGTGAACGCCGTCATGCCGAGAGCGATGCCAACCGTCGAGAGTGGCGTCGATGCTGGCACCGGCGTCAGCGTTCGCACCAGGTACGCCACGATCATGCCTCCTGCGAGCCCGATTCCGGCGCCGATCGCCGTGAGCGTGACCGCCTCGACGAGGAACTGCCAGAGAATCGTCGCCCTGGTGGCGCCGAGCGCCTTGCGGACGCCGATCTCGCGCGTGCGCTCGGTGACGCTGATCATCATGATGGCGATCACGCCGACCCCGCCGACCATCAGGCCCACGGATGAGAGCGCGATCATCACGACGAAGAACGTCCCGAACAGCTCGTTGTACACACCCATCAGGCGATCCTGGGTGATGATCGCGAAGTTGTTGTCGCGGCTCGGCTTCAGCCCGCGCTTCACGCGCAGCACCGCGGTGACATCGTCGGTCGCCTCCTCGACCGTGATGCCCGGTCGCGGCTTCACGATCAGGTCGGTGCCGCGCGTCCACAGGTTCATGTGGCGCCGTGCCGTCTCGTAGGGCACGATCGCCTTCGGCGAGTCGCCGCCGCCGGCGGAGGTGGGCGTGCCCATCGGGCTGGCCGTGTAATGGTAGATCCCGATGACCTGCATCGGCACATTGTTCACCGTGACGATCTTGTCCATCGGGTCCGATTCGCCGAACAGGTTGAGGGCGAGCTTCTCGTTGAGGATGACGACGCGTGCGCCGGCCGCGTTCTCGGGCTCCGTGAAGCTTCGTCCCGGGTAGATGTCGCCGCCGTCGACGCCGGTCCAACTGGTCGTGTAGACCTCGATGCCTGCGTTGAGCGTGCGATCCTTGTACTTGAAGGCGCCGCCCATGCCCACGTGCGCCGTCACCGCCTCGATGCTGGGCAGGTCCTCGATCGCCTTTGCCTCCGCGATCGTGATTCCGGGGTTGCGCCTCTCGGGACAGGTCTCATCGGTGCCGTCGCACGACTGCATCGTGTTCATCGGACGACGGTAGATGTAGAAGGACGTCGGACCGGCGGCCTCGAGGTCACGTGCGAAGCTCTCGTTGATTCCCTTGACCACAGACGACATCGCGACGACCACGAAGACGCCGATGGCGACCCCCAGTATGGTGAGGCCGGCGCGAACCTTGTTCGCACGAATGGCGTCGAAGGCGATTCCCACTCCCTCGAGCGCGGTCGTGAGTCGGGTGACCAGCCTCATTCCTGGCGCAGCGCCTCGATGGGGTCGAGCCGCGAGGCGCGGCTGGCCGGATACACGCCCGCCACGATCCCGACGACCGTCCCGAGCAGCGTCGCGGCGACGATCGACCAGGGCGCAACTGTCGTTGGCAGTGGCGTCTTCCACGCTATTATCTGCGCCCCGATGATTCCGAGCGCGATGCCGATGATCGCCCCCAATGTGCTGAGCGTCGCGGACTCTACGAGGAACTGGCGGAGAATGTCCTTGCGCCGCGCGCCCAGGGACTTGCGTATCCCGATCTCGTGGGTTCGCTCGGCAACCGCCACCAGCATGATGTTCATGATGACCATTCCGCCGACGATCAGCCCAATGGCGGGAAGTGCAGTGCCAGCGACCTTCACGATGTTGAGGACCTTCGTGATCTCCGCGAGCGCGGACGCGGAGGTCTCGAGCGCGAAGTTGTCAGGCTGCGCGGGGCGCAGCCTGCGTCTCGAGCGCATTACCTCGCGAACGACTTCCATGGCCTCGTCTACTGCGACGGGGCTCGCACCCTGCACGACGATGCCGTTGATGTAGCCTCGCGGGCTCACGATCCGACCCATGGGCGACCTGAACGGCGCTATCGCCATGCGGTCGAGCGACATGCCGAAGAGATTACCCTGTGGCTCTATGACGCCGATCACCTCGAACGAGACGTCGCCGACCCGGAGCTCCCTGCCTATCGGATCGAGGTTCGGGAAGAAGTGCTTCGCTACCTCCGTGCCGATCACGATCACCGACGAGCCGAGCTGCGCCTCGAACGGAAGAAACGCGCGGCCGGCGCTCAGCTCGTAGCGCTTGATCGCGAAGTAGTCGCCCTCGACTCCCATCGCCATTACCTGGCGCTCGCGGGCGAAGGGCGACGATGCGTACCTCGATGTGAAATCCCCGGTCTGGACCGCCCAGCGGCTTCCGGCCGGCAGGGCCTCGACCACCGGCGGCACGTCCGAGAGGACCAGCGGCTTCCGGCGGGCCGCCGCCCGAATCGACTGATCATCGTGATCGTCGCTGAACTGGGCACGGGAGCGCAGGGTGAAGGTGTTCACGCCGAGCATCTTCCCGGCGAAATCCTCCTTCATGTACTTGCCCATCCCCTCCACGATCGAGACGACGGCGATGAGGAACATGACGCCGATCGTAACGCCCAGGAGCGTGAAGAAGCTCTTCAGCTTCTGGACGCGGATCTGCATGAGTGCGAGGCGGACCGCCTCGAACAGAGGCATGGCTAGAGGCCGTGCTTCGCGGCGAAGTGTTCCTTTCGCTCGTCGCTCTCGACCACGCCGTCGCGCAGGATCACCACGCGGCGCGCATGCGCGGCGATGTCGGGCTCGTGGGTCACCATGATGACCGTCTGGCCAGCACTCGCGAGGTCCTCGAAGACGCGCATGATCTCCGTGGAGGTCGAGGAGTCGAGGTTCCCCGTCGGCTCATCGGCGAGCAGAATCGACGGGTTGTTGACGAGCGCGCGTGCTATGGCAACGCGCTGCCGCTGGCCCCCCGACAGCTCATTCGGACGGTGATCGACACGATCGCCGAGCTGAACGCGTTCGAGAGATTCGCGGGCGCGACGCTTCCGCTCGTCCGATGGAACACCAGCGTAGACGAGGGGGAGCTCCACGTTGTGCAGCGCGGTTGCGCGCGGCAGCAGGTTGAAGGTCTGGAAGACGAACCCGATCTCCTTGTTCCTCACGCGGGCGAGCTCGTCGTCGTTCATGCTCGATACCGGCAGGCCGTTGAGCCAGTACTCGCCTCCGTCAGGTGTGTCGAGGCAGCCGATCATGTTCATGAGCGTGGACTTTCCCGATCCGGACGGTCCCATGATCGCGACGTACTCGTTCCGGCGGATCGCGATGTCCACACCCCTGAGCGCACGGATCACCTCGCCGCCCATGTCGTACTCCCGCTTCAGGCCGCGCGTGACGATCACCCAGTCCTTGTCGGGAGCGACACCCGACGACGAAACGATGACCTGCCGTTCTGCCGTCGTGCTGATCGGAGCTTCTTCGGTTTGCGTCATGACGTCTTGGTGGTCGTGGCGGTCGCGGCGGGTTCCTGCATCTGGCGCACGAGCGCCCCGTCCCTGAGCTCGCGGATCGCCTGATAGGTGCCGGCGACGATCTTTTCGCCCGGCTGGAGCCCCTCGAGCACCTCGAAGAACTTCTCTCCCGCGATTCCTACCCTTACGGGCCGGAAGCTCACTTTGTTGTCGGCGCCAATGACGAACACGCCTTCGGCGTCGCGCTTCCCGACCTCGATCGGCCGGCTTCCTCGTCCGACAGCCACCGGCGGGCCACCGGCGTCGGTCATCGTCTCGTGCTCACGGACGGTGAGCGCGATGATCGGTATAGAGAGAACCGCCGAGCGTGAATCGGTGATGATCTTCGCCGTCGCGGAAAAATCGGGACGCGTGGCATCGGGCGGATTGAGGAGCTGGACCGTTACCTCGTAGTCCACCGCCTGGTCGGCGGCGCCGGTGCTGCCGGCGGCGCGCAGCGAGCTGTTGGAGATCTGCACGACGCGGCCAAGGAAGGTCGTGTCGGGGAAGGCATCGATCTGGACGACCGTCGAATCGCCGATCTTGACGCGAGAGACATCGGTCTCATCAACGCGGACCCTCGTCTCGAGCACCGCCATGTCGCTGATCGTGAGGAGCGTCGCAGCGTCCCTGTTCATCGTTCCCATGATCGCCGTCTCGCCCTCTTCGACGTTCAACCGAGTGACACGACCGCTCATCGGTGCGAGAATGGTGGTCTTCGACAGGTTGTTCTTTGCATCGCGCACCCCCGCCACCGCCTGCTCGACGCTGTGCCGCGATGCCTCGGCAACGGCGGCCGTGATCTCGACCGACGTCCGAAGCTTTTCCATCTGCTCGGTCGTGATCGACGCCGGATTCGCAGCCAGGATCTCCTCGCTGCGCGCCAGGTCCCGCTTTGCCTGGTTCCAGTTGGCCTGGCTCTGGGCGGCCTGGGCGCGCGCCGAGGCCAGAGAGGCTTCGGATCGCTGCACGGCGGCCTCGTATTGCGTCGGGTCGATCCGGAGCAGCAGCTGGCCACGCGTGACGGTGTCGCCCTCGCGAACGCGCAGGTTCACGATCCGGCCGGTGATGTCGGCGCTCAGGTCGACCGTCGTCCGGGGCTGTACCTTGCCGCTTGCCGTGACCGAAGCCACCAGGTCGCGCGCCTCGACCGCTTCCACACGCACTTCGACCGCCTTTTCTCCACGGGTTGCCGCCACGATGGCCGCCGTCCCCACCAGGAGCACGAGGAGGATGCCGAAGATCGACAGCTTTGCACGTTTGCTCATTACTTCCTCATCAACGTTTGGAGGCCAGCCCGGATCTGATGACCCAGGGGCCCGTGGTCGGCGAATCGCGTCAGGGGGCGGACCAGCGCCGGCCGCGAGAATAATGTCGCGTCGTCACCGATCCGGGAGGGGGCTGCGGCGCACGCCCGACTACGCAGCCCCCCGGGGTATGGTTTCACTGGTGGGCTCGGCCTGTGACCCGGCGGGCGAAAGCGCCGCAAGCCCGGCGGGCGCGACGCCCC
>JBGTMW010000534.1:0-2281 GCA_041743365.1 Gemmatimonadaceae bacterium | reverse complement strand
CGCAGCAGGATCGGGGAAGCCGGCACGATCACCGGCGCGCCGCGGCCATCCGGCTTCGCGACGATCGTCACGGCCTCCAGCTCCCGGCCCGGGGCCTGAACGGCGGTGAGCGTGGAATCATTCATCGCGAAGGCGGGTGCCTCGAAACGCTGCGCGCCAGCCTCCCGAGCGCCTCCCAGCACCGCGCAAAGCGATAGCATGAACAGCGCGGGCGCGAGGTCTCTCTTCATCGTTCTTCCTCATGCGGGTTTGGCCAGCTGAATGGGATGGTGCCACGCATGGCGCCATCTCTAGGCAACAAAGGTATGCGGCGGTATGCTTCCGAGCCAGAACGTCCGCGCGTCGACAAGGATTCCTCCGCAATCGAGCATCTCATGCAACACGTAGTCGTCCGCGTTTCTACGCGCATCACGCTTCTCGCGCTGTGGGTCGGATCGACAGCCCGCGAGCGCGGAGACAGATGAGCGGCGATCCTCTCCTGCATTTCCGCGCGGAGTTTCCGATCCTCGCCCGGACGACATACCTCGTCTCCAACTCCCTCGGCGCGATGCCCCGCGGAGTGCCCGACAGGCTCGCGGAATACGTCGATGCGTGGGCGGAGCTGGGTGTGATGGCGTGGGGGCGCGGATGGTGGGAGATGCCGGTCACGGTCGGCGACACGATTGCGCCGCTGATTGGCGCGTCGGCGGGCGAGGTGGCGATGGCGCCGAACGTTTCACTCGCCCAGGCGATGGTCGTGTCGGCGATCGACTTTCCACGCGACCGGGACACGATCGTGATGACGGCGCTCGATTTTCCATCGGTGCGGTATACCGTCGAAGCGCTCGCTCGTCGCTTCGGGGCTCGCGTCGTGGTGGTTCCCTCCGAGGATGGCGTGACCATCGATGAGGAGCGGTTGCTGGCGGCGATCGACGAGCGCACGCGACTGGTTGCAGTGTCGCATGTCCTCTTCCGGTCCGCCTTCGTGATGGACGCGAACGCCATCTGCCGGCGCGCGCACGAGATGGGAGCGCTGGTCTCCCTGGACGCCTTCCACTCTGTGGGGGTGCTGCCTGTCGACGTGAAGGCCAGCGGCGTGGACTTCCTCACCGGCGGCGTGCTGAAGTGGCTGTGCGGCGGGCCGGGCGGATGCTTCCTGTACGTGTCTCCGGACATCCGCAACACGTTGACGCCCGCGCTCACGGGATGGCAGTCGCACGCGCGCCCCTTTGGGTTCGAGGACGAGATGGACTACGCCGATGGTGCGTGGCGATGGCTCAGTGGAACGCCGGCCATCCCCGCACTGTATTCTGCCAGCGAGGGGCCGCGGATCGTGGCACAGGCCGGGATCGACCGGATCCGTGAGAAGAGCGTCCGGCAGACCTCGAGGCTGATCGAGCTGGCCGAGGCGCGCGGATTCGCGGTACGTGCTCCGCGCGCGGCATCGCGACGAGGCGGAACGGTGGCACTCGACGTTCCTCACGCCGAGGAGGTGAGTCGCGACCTGCTTTCGCAGGACATACTAGTGGACTACCGGCCGAACGCAGGGATCCGGATAGCCCCGCACTTCTACACGACGGATGGCGAGGTGGAGCAGGCGGTCGTGGCAATAGAACAATCGCTCGAGACGGGCCGCTGGCGCGACTTCGCCGAACGCTCAACCATGGTGACCTGACCGATGACTGAACGCGCCGATGGCGGTGAAAGGGCGGAGCCCAAGCGGCGCCCGCCGCCGAAGACCCGGAGGCGCTACGTGAACACGGAATATCCGACGGTTGTCCTCCGTTTCGAGGACGGCCACGAGATCCGGATAAGAAAAGGGCGCGGAAAGAGTTTCGAGGGGTATCAGGGAGAGCGGATCAAGGTCATAGCGATCTACGATCCGTCCTCGGACGAACGAGTAGTCGTCGCCACGCTCAAGGCGGAGGAGTTCGAGGAGGCACCCTGACATTGCCGTCGCGGGCACGGGTCATGCCTTTCAGCGCATTGCTCATCTTCGAGGAGGGTTCGTGAGATCCATGGTAATTACGGGCGCGGTTGCCGCGCTGGCGCTCTTTTCGGTTCCGGCATCGGCCCAGTTCACCGGCGTGGTGGTGGCGCCGAAGACCGCGGTCGCGGCCGACACCACCCCGCGTACTCTGGCCGAGCGGCGCGACAGCGTGGCGCAGGTCAGCCTGACCAGCATGAAGGACTGGGTGGACTCGGCTGCTACCGCGCTGGGAGTCGTGGCGGCGCCGGCAGCCATCGACACGGTCGCCGGTTCGGCGCATGTCGAGGCGGTCCCGCCGACCCCCGTCGCGCC
>JBGTMW010000533.1:0-2151 GCA_041743365.1 Gemmatimonadaceae bacterium | reverse complement strand
GGCACGCGCCCGCCGCGGGCCCCCTCGCGCGCGCGGATCGCGGCCGTCGCATCCAACCCGCTCATCTCGGGCCTCTGCACGTCCATCAGAACCACGTCGAATGCGGTGTGTAACGTCGCGTCGACGGCGAGCCGGCCGTTCTCCACGATGGTGACGCGGTGTCCGTCACGCTCGAGAATGGCTTGCGCCACGCGCCGGTTCACGCGGTTGTCTTCGGCGAGCAGGATTCGCGACGATGTGTCTGCCCGCGTCTTTTCCGCGCCTCGGGGCTTTCGTCATCAACGACCGGCCCCCGCGCCATCATTACTCACCGCCATTGGCGTCGTGGCCCGCGACTCGTCAAGAGCGTTCCGCACCGCGAGAAGCAATTCAGGCAGCGAAAAGGGCTTGGTAATCCATGCTGCATCCGGCATGGCGGCGTCCTCCCCGACGGCCGCTCGTGGATAGCCCGACATGTACACCACGCGCAGAAGGGGATCGCGAGCGCAGAGACGCCGCGCCAGCTCGATGCCGCCGAGCTGCGGCATCACGACGTCAGTGACGAGCAGGCCGATACCTCCGTGGCCTTCAGAACGGTTGAGCGCATCCTCGCCATTCGCCGCCTCGAGCACGCGGTATCCGGCCTTCCGGATCACCCGCCCCGCGAGCTGCCGCACCGAATCATCGTCTTCGACCAGCAGAATCATTGGGGGACTCACGCCTCTCCTGAGGCAAGAGCACGGCCAGATCTACGACCGGTAATTACGGCTGTCTCGCGCATTACCTCCGTGCGGGGTGCGCAGACGCACACCTCCCGCATCACAAGCGAGCGCGGGCGCACAGGCGGGTGTGCGCGAACACCGGGTGCCACCCTGAACGGCGCGGTTTTACTGGGCATTTCCCCAGCGCCTTCGCGATGTGCGGTGGCAGGGCCCTTGCGCCGTGGAAAGTCATGTCCAAAGCCCCGGGCGGCATCACGAACCCGCATTGCGATTCGGCAAGCTCGCGCTTCGCGGATCTGCTCATCTCGCGATCGCTGCTGAACCGCCACAATCTCGCCATGGCCGTGGAGCATGGCGAGCGCAAGCACGTGTCGCTCGTCGACGCGGTGGTGGATTTGGGATTCGTGACGGAGAACGACAGTTACACCGCATTGGCCAACTGCGCCGGGCTGCGCCTGGTCGACGTGTCCGAGCTGACGCCGAGCAATCTGGCGCTCAGGCTCGTGCCCGAGCGCGTGGCGCGCCGCCACGTCCTGCTTCCGCTGAGCGAAGACAACCGCCTCCTGACCTATGCCATCAGCACGCTCTACGACGACGAGGCCGAGCGTGACGTGGCGTTCGCATCCGGCCGAAGTGCGCAGGCGGTCGTCGCTCGCCGTTCGGATCTCGTCACGGCGCTCGACAAGTACTATCTGCACCTCACCGATCTGGATCTGTTGCTCGCGCGCGTCCGCTCGGCGTCCCCCGTCGAGATGATCGACGTCCATGACTCCACGACGCTTACCTCATCGCCGGTGATTGATTTGTGCAATCACATCGTGGCACGGGCGGTGGAAGCCGGAGCGAGCGACATCCACATCGAGCCGGCCAAGCAGGCGCTGATCGTGCGCTTCCGGCTTGGTGGCATCCTCGAGCCCGCGATGACGCTGCCTGCCGAGTCGGCGATGTCGATTCGGAACCGCTACAAGGTCATGGCCTCAGTCGACATCTCCGTCAAGCATCGACCCCAGGACGGCGCGTTCCGGCTTCGCGTCAATGGACGCGCGATCGACGTCCGGCTGTCGACGCTGCCGACCATCAACGGCGAAAAACTCGTGATGCGTGTCATCGATGGCGGGCTGGAAGCGAAGGGACTCGAGTCGCTCGGCTACGACGCCGACAACCTCGCGCGGCTAGCGAAGGCACTCGATCGGCCCGACGGCCTCGTGCTCGTCACTGGACCAACGGGATCGGGCAAGACGACCGTCCTCTACAGCGGCCTTCATCATCTCCACAAGGGCCACAACAACATCGTCTCGGTCGAGGATCCGGTCGAGCGACAGGTCGACGGGGTCAATCAGATTGCGGTGAATGGCAAGACCGGCAACGGGTTTGCCGCGATTCTGCGGTCGGTCCTGCGCCAGGACCCCAACGTCATCATGGTCGGAGAAATTCGCGACAACGAAGTGGC
>JBGTMW010000532.1:0-6048 GCA_041743365.1 Gemmatimonadaceae bacterium | reverse complement strand
TCCGTCCCGCGTCCGGGGTCGCGCTGTCCACCAGCCATCGCGCCGCCGCGAGCACATCACTCGGTGCGGCCCCGGTCTCGAACACCAGCGAATCGATCCCCAGCGGGCCGATCCGGGCCGCCAGCAGCGCGGTGCCACTATCCGGGGAAACGCTCATCCCGCCGACCAGCAGGGCTCCATCCCGGACGCTCAGTGCGATCGCTCCACGCTTCGACGCGACGAGGCAGCCGCGAAGCGCCGTTTTCTGCTCCGCCACGTCCGCACGCGACTCCACCAGCCTCACGAGCTGGGCGAAATGTGTCACGAAAGTGGCCGGATGATCCATGATGAAGGGACGAGCGAATGCCGCCGTGGTTGCGAGTTGGCCGCCGCTCCCACACCGGGTATCGGCACCGCGGCGCACGGAAGCGGTAGGGGTTCTGGATCGCCCGAATGCGTAGCCTTAAGATTCCCCCTCCCGTACGCCGTCGACGCGCCGCTCGCGTCCTGTTCGTTCAAGGAGGTTTTTCCATGCGCCGACTGATCGAGACACTCATCGCGGTCGCGTTCCTGGCCTCGCCGTCGACCCTTCGCGGCCAGGAGCCGCGCGCGACCGGTACGGTCGTCCTGCGCGCCGCGCGACTCATTGACGGCACCGGGGCGGCGGTGGTGCAGAACGGGGTCGTCGTCATCACGGACGACCGCATCGTCGCCGCTGGCCCGAGTGGGCGCGTGAACGTTCCTGCAGGCGCACGAGTCATCGACCTGGGAGACGCCACCCTTCTCCCGGGGTTCATCGATGCACACACCCACATCATCGGACGGACCCTGGGAGATCCTGAGGGGGATGTCGCCGCGGTGAAGGATTTTCCGGCGTTCGGCGCCATACTCGGTGTCGGAAACGCCGAGCGTACTCTCATGGCCGGCTTCACGTCGATCCGGAACGTGGGGTCGGGCAACTTCGATGACATGGCCCTGCGCAAGGCGATCAACGAGGGACGCATTCGTGGGCCGCGAATGCAGACGGGCGGCCACTCCCTGGGCATCACCGGTGGCCACTGCGATGAGAACGCCTACCGTCCCGGGCTCTTCGACCGTGGAATCGAGGATGGAATCGCCAACGGGCCGGCCGAAGTCCGCGCCGCGGTGCGCTACCAGATCAAGTACGGCGCCGACGTGATCAAGACCTGCGCGACGGGGGGCGTTCTCTCCGAGGGCGATGCCGTCGGGACCACGCAGTACGACCTCGACGAGATGCAGGCGATGGTCGAAGAGGCCAGGAAGCATGAGCGCCGCGTGGCCGCGCACGCTCACGGTGCCGAGGGGATCAAGATCGCGACGCGCGCCGGAGTGACATCCATCGAGCATGGTTCCTTCCTCGATGCGGAGGGCGCGCGCCTCATGCGCGAGCATCGCACCTGGCTCGTGCCTACACTCATGGCGGGTGAGGCGGTCGAGAAGTTCGCCCGGAACGGAGTCCTCAAGGGGCTGCGCGCCGAGAAGGCGCTCGCCGCTGCCGCCGCGATGCGCAATGCCGTGAAGCTCGCGGCCGCGAACCAGGTGCCGATCGCGCTCGGCACCGACGCGGGGGTGATCCCGCACGGCAGCAATGGGCACGAGTTCACCCTGCTCGTCTAGTGGGGCGGGCTCAAGCCAATGGAAGCGATCGTCGCCGGAACGCTCAACAGCGCAAAGGTGCTCGGCTGGGAAAGCAACGCCGGGTCGCTGACCGCGGGCAAATGGGCTGATGTCGTGGCGGTGCCGGGCGATCCGATCGCCGACATTCGGCGGATGGAGAACGTGACCTTCGTGATGAAGGGCGGGATCATCTACAAGGCGCCGGCGGGAGCATCCGGCACGACGAGCGTGCCCTGACCGGCCGACGCATGCCTCTGCATGCATGGTCATCCGCGCGCTACGTGATCCCGCTCCCCGAGGGTCACCGTTTTCCGATCGAGAAGTATGCACTGGTGCGCGATCGCGTCATCGCCGATGCGATCGTGGCGCCGGAGCGACTGCACGAACCCGCCCGTGCGTCGATGGACGACCTGCGCCTCGTGCACTCCGACCGCTATCTGTCGAGCATCGTCGAGGGGTCACTTCAGGACGAGGAGCAGCGCCGAATCGGCTTCCCCTGGTCGGAGGCGCTCGTCGAGCGATCCTTCCGCGCGGTGGGTGGCACCTGCGAAGCCGCCGAGAGGGCGCTGCGCGATGGTACAGCCGTCAACCTCGCGGGCGGCACTCACCACGCGTTTCCCGACCATGGCGAGGGCTTCTGCGTCTTCAACGACGTGGCCGTCGCGATCCGATCTCTCCAGCGCCGGGGACTCATCGCGCGCGCGGCGGTGATCGACCTCGATGTGCATCAGGGAAACGGCACTCACGCGATCTTCGCGGAAGATGAGTCGGTCTTCACCTTCAGCATGCACGGTGCGCGGAACTATCCCTTCCTCCTGCCCGACGCCCTCGCCCAGCGCGGCGACCAGCCGCACCCCTACGGCCTGAGGGTCGCCGGCGACCTCGACATCGACCTTCCCGACGGCACGGAGGACGCCGACTACCTGCGCCTGCTCGCCGATGCCCTGCCGCGCGTGCTGTCCGCGGCGACACCGGACCTGGTGATCTACCTCGCGGGCGCCGACCCGCACGAGGGAGACCGCCTGGGACGGATGCGCATGACCTTCGCCGGCCTCGAGCGCCGCGATCTAATGGTCCTCGAGGCATGCCGGGAGGTCGGAATTCCCGTCGCCGTCACGATCGCCGGCGGTTACGGCCGCGACATCAACGAGACCGTTCTGGTTCACACCAATACCGTCCGGGTCGTCAGCGGATACTCACGTTGAGCACGCGAATCCGCGACACTGGCCGATTGTGCATGGCCAGGGAGTATCTTCCCGACGTGCCTCTGACGATCCCTCCCCCGCGCACCGCTGGCCATACGACGACGACGGCGGTGCCGCTCTACTGGGCCGCCTGGGGTCCGCCAGGCGCGCCCCAGCTGCTCGTGCTGCACGGTGGCCCCGGCGCGCACCACGATTATCTCCTGCCCCAGATGCTTGAGCTCGCGTCGGATCACGAGCTGATCTTCTACGATCAGCGCGGCGGCGGGCGCTCGCGCGTGGATGGCCGCGAGGAGATCGGATGGCGGGACCAGGTCGATGACCTTTGCGCAATAGTGACGGAGCTCACCCGGCCCCCCGTGTCGATCATCGGCTACTCGTGGGGCGGACTGCTCGCGCTGCTCCACCTGGTCAACGCGCCGGCCGATGCGCCAGGGCCCACTCGTCTCGTCCTCATTGACCCGGCTCCGGTCACGCGCCAACTTCGCACGCGGTTCGAGGAGGAGTTCGCGCGGCGCCAGTCCGGACCCGCCATCGGGGAGCTGCGCAGCGAGCTGGCCGCATCAGGACTCCGGGAGTCCAGCCCCGGGGAGTATCGGCAGCGAGCGTTCGAGCTCAGCGTCGCTGGTTACTTTGCGGATCCCGGCGCGGCCACCGACCTCACTCCATTTCGCGTTCTCGGACGCGTCCAGCAATCGATATGGGAAAGTCTGGGTGACTTCGACATCGCGAAGGAAATCGCCGCAGCGAAGCGGCCGCTCGCATCGCTTGTCGTGCATGGACGTGAGGACCCCATTCCCCTGGAGTCGTCGGAGCTCATCGCGCACCAGCTCGGCGCACGCCTCGTGGTGATCGAGGGGAGCGGACACGTCCCGTACGTCGAGCAGCCGCAAGCGCTGTTCTCCGCCCTGCGCGGCTTCCTGGAAGAGACCGCTCACCTCGTGAAAGGCTGACCCCAATGGCGAACAGGGATGACGGGGAACAGCCGCACATCGCGATGCTCGAAGTGGATGGGAAGACATTCGATGTCTCCCTCCGGGTGATATACGACGGCATCGAGTACGTCGGCCGACTGTGGTTCGCCAACGAGGAATGGGAAGAGGTCGGCATGCCGGACCGCGGTGCCTTCCCGGGCAGGACCAGGGACCAGGTCATCTCAGCGGCGAGGGCGCTCTCGGCCGACGACCTGCTTCTCCGCTACCGTCGTGCCTCGGCCGAGAAGCGGCGTTTCCTCGGCTTGCGTCGGACCACGGAGGAGATCCTCTCGAAGATTCGCTACCTGAACCAGGTCGCGGTCTCGATGCGCGCCGGCCTCCTGGATGTCGAGGGAGCAGCCCAGGAGATCGGCCTCACCGAGCGCCAGTTGCACGACCTGATCGACCACCTCCGCTCGAACGCCGGCGTCGAGGACTGACCGGCGGATTTGTCGGGCGCGGTATATTCCGGCATGGATTCACGCACCGCCGCGCACGTGCTCTCCCAGATCGGCGCCCTCGTCGAGCTCCAGGGTGGCAACCGCTTCAAGTCGCGCGCATACCAGTCGGCGGCGAAGGCAATTCTCGCGCTCGACAGCGATGACCTGACTCCTCTGCACCGGAGTGGCGAGCTCGGAAAGCTGTCGGGGGTCGGCCCGGCCACCCTGTCGGTGCTGCGCGACCTCGTCGAGTCGGGAGAGTCCCGGTACTACGACGAGCTGCGCGAAGCCACGCCCGAAGGCATTCTCGAAATGCTGCGCGTCCCGGGGCTCGGTATGTCGAAGATCCAGGCCATTCGCGAGGGGCTCGCGATCGAGAGCCTGCACGAGCTCGAGGAGGCCGCGCGCGACGGGCGGCTTGCGCGGCTCCCGCGTTTCGGGGCCAGGACCGCCGAGAAGATCCTGAAGGGGATCGCCTTCCTCCGCGAGACCGTGGCGCTCGAGCTCTACCCGCAGGCGGCCGCCAAGGCGAGGCGCCTTCTCGCGGCGATCCGCCGGCACCCGGAGATAGTCAGAGCGGAGCTCGCCGGCTCGGTGCGACGCCATCGCGAGGTCATCGGCGACATCGACATCGTGGCGGCGTGCAGGTCGGACCCGAAAAGAGTGGCGGCGTCGTTCGCGCACGTGCCCGGCATTCGCGATGTCACCGGCGTCGGAGAGGCGAGCGTCACGATCCGCTACGTCGACGGCACCCGCCTCGACCTGCATTGCGTCAGCGCCGCCGAGTTCGTCGTGGCGTGGTGGCGCGCGACGGGGAGCGCGACTCATCTCGAGGACGTTCGCGCCCACGCGGCGACGCTCGGGATCGCCGTGGTCGGCGACCGGCTTCGCGACTCCTCCGGCTCGGCGATCGAGGTCACCGACGAGCAGGGTTTCTACGATTCGCTCGGCCTCGCCTGGATCCCTCCCGAGCTTCGGGAGGGTGCGCGCGAGGTGGACGCCGCGCTGCGCAATGAACTTCCCTCGCTACTCGAGTATTCGGACATTCGCGGTGTGCTCCACTGCCACTCCCGCTACTCGGATGGGACTGCCACCATCGCGGAGCTCGCCGAGGCGGCCCGTGAGCGGGGGTGGAGCTACATCGGCATCTCGGATCACTCCGAATCCGCCTTCTACGCCGGCGGCCTGAGTCGTGATGCCCTGCTCGCCCAGCACGATGAGATCGACGACGTGAACGCGACGCTCGGCGGTTTCCGGGTGCTCAAGGGCATCGAGGCGGACATCCTTCCGGATGGACGCATTGACTACGACGAGGCGGTTCTCGACCGCTTCGACTACGTGATCGGCTCCATTCACTCCCGCTTCTCGATGAGCGGCCCCCAGATGACCGAGCGCGTGCTCGCGGCGCTCGACGATCCTCACCTGACCATCCTCGGTCACCCGACGGGGCGCCTGCTCCTGACGCGGGAGCCCTACCCGATCGACCTTGAAGTCGTGATCGAAAAGGCCGGAGAGCGCGGTGTCGCGATCGAGCTCAATGCGGATCCGCACCGTCTCGATCTCGACTGGCGCTTCTGTCCCGCGGCGACGCGCAGTGGCGCGATGATCGAGATCGGTCCGGATGCACACTCGACCCAGGCGCTAGACAACGTGCGCATCGGTGTGGGAATCGCGCGGAAGGGGTGGCTCGGGGCCGCAGACGTCCTCAACACGCGTACGGCGGACGATGTCCTTGCGCACGCCGCCCGGCGGAGGTCGCAGTGACCAGGGCCCGCGACGAGCGCAGGGCGCCGCTTCAGGGCGCGCTGCACAACC
>JBGTMW010000531.1:0-3288 GCA_041743365.1 Gemmatimonadaceae bacterium | reverse complement strand
CGAGGCGCGCGCCCTCGGCGCCGATGTCGTGGTGATGGACGACGCCTTCCAGCACCGTCGGGTGCGACGTGAAGCGGACTGGGTTCTCGTGAGCGCCGATCGACCGATCCACTCGCGGCGCCTGCTCCCGGCCGGTCCCTGGCGCGAGCCGCTCGAAGCCCTGAGTCGGGCGACGGTGGCGATAGTCACAAGGAAGGGAGTGTCGCTGGAACAGGCGATGGAGGTAGCGCGACAGATCCGGGAAGGTGCGCCAGCGATCCCGGTCGCCGTGATGCGGCTCGCGCTCGGCGAGCTCCGCGCGGCAGAGGGAGGGGAAATTTGGGGGCTGGAGAGCCTGAAGGGTGCGCGGGTTTTCCTCGTTGCCGCGATTGGCGACCCTTCGGCGCTCGCGGCCCAGGTCGTGGCCGAGGGAGCACATGTCAGGTCACGATTCTTTCCCGACCATCATGCATTCACGCAGGCTGAGGTCGAACGGATCGCGAGTGGCGCGACGCCCGGGGAAGTGATCCTTTGCACACTCAAGGACGCGGTCAAGATTGCGCCCCTGTGGCCTCGCGCGGCACCTCCCTTATGGTATGTTTCTCAGCGCGTGATCGTGGAGGAAGGCATGGATCGGCTTTCCGGGTCGCTCGAGTCCGTCCTTCGCGCGCGTTCATCCGATTCCGATTCGGCCGGCACGCCACGGCCTTTCCTCTGACCCCCTTATGGCCTCCGACCTCCGTCTCCCAACCGACAAGATCGTTCGCCCTGACAAGGATCGCTTCCTCAACGAGGAAAACCCCTTCGAGGCAATGATGTCGCGCTTCGACCGGGCGGCGGAGCTTCTCGACCTCGAGCCCGGCATCTACAAGGTCCTCAGGCATCCGGAGAAGCAGATCATCGTATCGGTGCCCGTGCAGCACGACAACGGCGATGTGGAGGTGTATACGGGGTACCGGGTGCTTTACAACACGTCGCGCGGCCCGGCCAAGGGTGGGATCCGCTTCGACATGCAGGTCACACTCGAGGAGGTCAAGGCGCTGGCGGCGTGGATGACGTGGAAGTGCGCGGTCGTCAACATCCCCTTCGGCGGGGCAAAGGGTGGCGTCGTCTGCGACCCGCTGAAGATGAGTGTGTCCGAGCTCGAGCGTCTCACGCGGCGATACACCGCGGGGATCATTCACACACTGGGCCCCGATTCCGATGTGCCGGCGCCCGATGTGAACACGAACGAGCGAGTGATGGCGTGGGTGATGGATACGTATTCAATGCACGTGCGCCACACGGTGACTGCGGTGGTCACCGGCAAGCCGGTCGAAATGGGCGGGTCGCTCGGACGTCGCGAAGCCACCGGGCGTGGCTGCATGCTCGTGACAAAGGAGGCGCTGCGTCACCTGGGAATGGATGTGAAGGGAACGACCATCGCGGTCCAGGGATTCGGCAACGTGGGGTCGGTTGCCGCGCAGCTCTTCGAGCGCGAAGGGTGCAGGATCGTCGCCATTGGCGACCGCTCGGGGGCGGTGTACAACAAGAACGGGGTGCCGGTGGATGAAGCGATCGCCTACGTGAAGAAGCATCGCTCGCTCGAAGGCTACACGAACGGGGACCGGATCACGAACGATGACCTCCTCACGCTCGATGTCGACGTCCTGGTTCCGGCGGCGCTCGAGAACGTCATTCGGAGCAAGAACGCGCACAAGATCCGGGCGAAGATCGTATGCGAGGGGGCCAACGGACCGACGACGGCCGCGGCCGATTCGATCCTCGAGGAGAAGGGAGTGTTCGTCGTGCCCGACATCCTCGCGAACGCCGGCGGAGTCACCGTGTCGTACTTCGAATGGGTGCAGGACCGCGGCGGGTATTTCTGGGCGGAGGACGTCGTGAACGACCGGCTTCGCGAGATCATGACGAGGTCGTTCTCGGATGTGCTCACGCTGGCGAAGCAGCACAAGGTCTCGATGCGCACGGCGGCGTACATGCTGGCGATCAGCCGGGTTGCCACCGTGCACAAGCTGCGCGGGATATATGCCTGACACCGGGCGCCGACGCGCGCGCCGCCTGGCTGCGTGAACGGGCGATGTCGTCGTGACCATGGTCGGCGTCGATGCAATTGACGCTCGCCGTGGTCGGCAAGCCGCGACATCCCTCGATTGCGGCGGCGATCGAGGACTATGAGACTCGTGCGGCACGCTACTGGGCGCTCGATGTCCATGAGGTAAAGGAAGAGCCTGCACGCGGTGGGGTGACGGACACCATTGTCAGGAAGCGCGAGGGCGACCGCCTGCTCGCGCGAATCGGTTCCGGTAAGCGGCTGGTAGCGTGCGTCGTCGGCGGCGATAGGTACACGTCGGAGGAGTTCGCAGGCTGGCTCGTCCGTGAACGCGACTCGGCCCGGAGCATCGCGTTCGCCATAGGCGGCGCCTACGGCCTTTCCGAGGCGGTCCTCGCGCAGGCGACCGGTACCCTGTCACTCGCGCCTTGGACCCTACCGCACGAGCTCTCGCGTCTGGTCCTGGCGGAGCAGCTGTACCGCGCCGGCTCGATACTGCGACGGGAGCCATACCACAAGTGATCGTGTCTACGTCGGACGCGCTACACGGGTTCGGTGCGATGCCGGCCCGCTGTCACCGGCGCAATGCCGGTTCGACGATCCCCCGCGTCATCGGGCGCCGACAATGAACCGCCCCGAGGTGATCACCGAGCCTCTCGGCGGCCCGGCGCTAGCGGTGGCCGCGGTTGCAGGCACTGCCCCTGCCGCATGGTACGAGCGCCGACCGCGCGGCGAGCGCGAATGGAAGAAGCGCGCGTCGGAGGTTCGCGCATCGGTGAGTCCTGAATGGCTCGATGCCATCCGCCCGGCGATCAATGCGACCGGGGCCGCGGCCGTGCGTCTCGACGCCGTCGCGGGAGGGAAGGGTGTGGTCGTGACGACCGGCCAGCAGCCCGGTCTCTTCGGTGGGCCGTTGTACACGATGTCCAAGGCGCTCACCGCGCTCACCATTGCAGACGCGCTGGGGTCGGCGATCGGGATGCCGGTGGCTCCGGTGTTCTGGGCCGCGACCGACGATTCCGATTTCGCGGAGGCGAGCTGGACGATGGTCGCACGCCGCGGTGGCGTGGACGAGCTTCGCATGCGCGCGAACAACACGGGGCTGTCGATGTCGGAAATGCCGCTCGGCGACGTTTCCGACCTGATCCACCGATTCGAACATGGGGCGGGCTCGGCCGCGTTCGTCGGACCGCTGGAGCTGGTGCGCCGCGCATATCGCCAGGGTCAAACGGTCGGGGGAGCGTATCTCGAGCTGCTGC
>JBGTMW010000530.1:0-2849 GCA_041743365.1 Gemmatimonadaceae bacterium | reverse complement strand
GCTCGACGTCCACGACCAGACACTCGCGGATCTCGCGCGAATCTCGCGCAAGATCGCCACGCTGCGCGAGCGCGGGGCCGCGGACGCCGACGAACTCGCCGCGCTCGATGCGGATGTCGCCGTCTGCCTCAGCGAGTTGCGGCGCATTATCGATGACATGAAGCCCACGATGCTCGACCTGTTCGGATTTCGCGAGGCGATCGAGTCGCTGCTCGTCCGCAATGCGATCGTCGCGCTGCCACGGGTCGAGCACGAGGTCGTCGACACGAGCGGCGGCGCGACCGACGCATTGCCGACTGCGGTCCGCGCGACGCTCTACCGCATCACTCAGGAAGCGGTGAATAACGCGATCGCCCACAGCGGCGCGACCCAGATTGTCGTGCGGATTGCCATCGACCATGGCGTGCTTGCAATCGAGGTGGAGGACGACGGTGGTGGCTTCGACCCGCGGGTTGCCCTTGGGAAGGGAGGTGGCGTCGCCCACATGTCGACGCGGGCCGACCTCATTTGCGCCCGCGTCGAGATCCGGGCCGGCAACGACGACCGTGGGACGGTGGTGCGCGTGCTGCTCGCGCTGGATCGGCCCGCGCCTCCGACCCACTGATCGCCATGCGCATCCTGCTTGCCGAGAACGACCCGCTGCACCGCGCGTTCCTGCGCACAACCGTTGAGGGACTGATCGCCGGTGCGCCGGAGATCGTGGAAGCCGAAGACGGCCGCGCGGCGATCGAGACGGCCGGCGCTGCGCCGTTGGACTTCGCGGTACTCGATGTCGAGATGCCGGAGGCATCCGGTGTCGATGCCGCGCGCGCGATCTGGCGCGCAAACACCAAGGCACGGATTCTATTCTGGTCGAACTACGCGGATGAAGCCTACTTGCGCGCGCTCTCCAAGATCGTGCCGCCGGACGCCGCATACGGCTACGTCCTGAAGTCGGCGTCGGCGAGTCGGTTGCGGGTAGCGCTGCGTGGCGTCTTCCTGGAGGACCAGTGCATCATCGACCGGGAAGTGCGCGTCGTACAGCAGCGCGCCGGGGACCGGCTCGAGGGGCTTACCGATTCGGAGTACGAGACACTCGTGGATCTCGCGCTGGGCCTGACAGACAAGGCGATCGCCAAGCGGCTGGGCATCTCCGTGCGCAGCGCCCAGATTCACCTGCAGCATCTATACGAAAAGCTCCGCGTCGTGGCTGATGAGGAGGGCGGAGGCGACTGGGGGCCGACATTCAATTTGCGCACCCGGGCCGTGTACCTCGCCTTCTCCCGCGGCCTGCTCAATCCGGGCAGTCTCGGCCGCGAGGATCGTCGGCTTGCGGCCTGGCTTGTCGCCCACCGCCGACCCGCCTGAGCGTTCTCGCTCTGCTGGCATCCGTGCCCTGTGCCCGCGCGCACGGGGCGCGCGTGCGCCCTTGCGGGAATCCGCAGGATTTCATGCGCGCGTCGCGTAGCGGGCAAGGGTCGGCCACCTTAATTTCTACACCGAGGCGAATGATCCATGGTGGCCGATCTCCGCACGGGAGTAGAACGATGCCCGTCGTACATATCCGACTGATCGAAAAAGCACTTGGCGACAACCCTGCTGCGAAAATGGCAGAGATCGGCGAGCGAGTGACGCGGGCGGTCTGCGAGGTGTCCGGCTTGCCACCGGATGCCGTGTGGGTCGTTTTCGAGAACGTGGAGCCCGACCACTGGCAGGTGGGAGGCAAGACTGTCGCCGCGATCTGGAAGGAGCGCCAGCAGTGAGCGTCGACGTGCGGGATCCGCGCCTGCGCAGCGTCATCGATCCCAATTCCCGGCTGGAACAGATTGGCACCGGGTTCGAGTTTACCGAGGGGCCGGTGTGGCACCCTCGTGAGCGGTATTTGGTGTTCAGCGACATTCCCGGTGATCACATGCGCAAGTGGAGCGCCGACGGGAAGATCAGCACGTTTCGCAAGCCGTGCAACCAGGCCAACGGCAACGTCTACGATGCGGACGGCCGGTTGATCACGTGCGAGCATGCCACCAGTCGCGTGACCCGAGCCGAGCCGAGCGGCGAAATCAGCGTGCTCGCCACACATTGGGACGGCAAAGCGCTGAACAGCCCGAACGACGTCGTGGTAAAGAGCGATGGCGCGATCTACTTCAGCGATCCGATCTATGGGCGCGTCGAGTACTACGGCGTGCCGCGCGAGCCGGAGCTAGGCTTCCGGGGCGTGTATCGGATTGCGCCGGATGGCGCGCTGCAGTTGCTCATCGACGACTTCGGCCAGCCAAACGGGCTGTGCTTCTCGCTCGACGAGAAGCGACTCTTCGTCAACGATACCGAGCGCGGCCATATCCGGGTCTTCGACGTGGAACCGGGCGGAACGTTGTCGAACTCTCGCGTCTGGGCGACGCCGACCGGCACGGGCGAGGGCGGCGTCGATGGGATGAAGATCGACCGCGAGGAGAATCTCTACTGCACCGGGCCGGGTGGCGTACACGTGTTCGCTTCGGACGCCGCCTGCCTCGGCGTGATCCGTGTACCCGAGGTGGTGGCGAACTTCAACTGGGGCGATGACGACCTGGGCAGTATGTTCTTCACCGCGTCGACGTCGCTATATCGCATACCTGTGAGAATCCCCGGCCGCAAGCCGTTCTGAGCCGGGGCAAGGTTCGACCACAACGGAGGAGATCGCAATGCGGATCATCGTTCATTTCGCCATGGCGGCTGGATTGGCCCTCGCGGGCACCGGTGCCTCGTTTGCCCAGGAGGAGATCAAGATAGGCGTGCTCTACCCGACCTCCGGCGCCTGCATCATCTTCGGCAAGCCCGCACTTCAGGGGCACGAGATCATGGCCAATAAAATCAACGCGGCGGGCGGCCTG
>JBGTMW010000529.1:0-1951 GCA_041743365.1 Gemmatimonadaceae bacterium | reverse complement strand
GCGCCGGCACCTCCGCGAGCCACGCGCACCGACCCCACGCCGCCGAGGAAGAGGATCGTGGTCATCGATGCCGGTCACGGCGGCCACGACCCGGGCACCAGCGGACGGACTCGCGGCGGTGCGCGGCTGGTCGAGAAGGATGTCGCGCTCGCAGTTTCGCGGCTCCTCGAGACGGAGCTTCGCAAGCGAAGGATCGATGTCGTGATGACGCGATCGACGGACATCTTCGTCCCGCTCGGACAACGCGGGAAGATCGCGAACGACCGGGGCGGCGACCTGTTCATCTCGATTCACGTCAATGCATCCGCGCCGAACAGGAAGGGCGCGGCTGACGCGCGCGGGATCGAGACCTACTTTCTCGCTGTCGCGAAGACCGAGGATGCGCAGCGAGTGGCCGACATGGAGAACGCTTCGGTGCGCTTCGAGACCGTGTCCAACATCTCGAAGGAGGATCCGCTGTCGTTCATCATCAACGACATGGCGGAAAACGAGCACCTGCGCGAGTCCAGCGACCTGGCTGCCCTCATCCAGACACAGCTCGCGGCGGAGCGGCCCGGGTCGAATCGTGGAGTAAAGCAGGCGCCGTTCCGTGTTCTCGTGACTTCGTACATGCCCGCTGTCCTGGTGGAGCTGGGATTCGCGAGCAATGTCGACGACGCGGCCATTCTCCTGGACCCGGCGCATCAGCGAAAGATGGCCGCCGCTATTGCCGCCGCGGCAATGGAGTATTTCGACGCCTACGATCTTCGGATCGGCGTTGGGCACTAGATCGGGCAACAGTGGCCGGCTGGCAGTGACCGCCTGCGGCATCGCCTTCCAGAACCCGATACTGCTCGCTGCCGGCACTGCGGCCTATGGACGGGAGCTCGCCGACCTCGTGGAGCTCGATGCGCTGGGCGGAATCGTCACGAAGGCGGTGAGCGTCGCACCACGTACGGGTGCACCGGCACCTCGCGTGGCGGAGTTCGAGGGCGGGATGATCAACGCCGTGGGCCTCGCGAATCCGGGAGTGGACGCCGTCCGGGAGGAACACATGCCCTGGCTCGCATCTCACCTCGAGCGTGCGCGAACGATAGTAAACGTCGTCGGCAGCACGGAAGATGACTTTCCGGTCGTGATCGAACGTCTTGGCGATTCGGCCTACCATGCAATCGAGCTGAACGTCAGTTGCCCGAACGTGCGCGCCGGTGGAATCGAGTTCGGCGCCGATCCGCGCACGCTGGCAGCGGTGGTAGCGCGCAGCCGTGCCGTAACGAGCCGCCCGATCTTCGTGAAGCTCTCGCCGACCCTCGCCGACATCGCGGCCACCGCGCGGGTAGCGGTCGATGCCGGTGCCGATGGGATCACGGTGATCAACACGATTCCCGGTCTCGCGATAGATGTCGAGCGGCGCAGGCCGGCGCTCGGATTCGGCAGTGGGGGTGTCAGCGGGCCCGGACTCCTCCCGGTCGGCGTGCTCGCCACATACAGGGTGAGCAGGGCGGTCCGCGTTCCGATCATCGGCGTCGGAGGCGTCGCCAGGGCGGAGGATGTGCTTCAGTACATGATCGCCGGCGCATCGCTCGCCGCGATAGGCACTGCCGCGCTGAAGGACCCGCGGCTTCCGGAGCGCATCGTGCGCGACCTCGACCGCTGGTGTTCGCGGCACGGCGTGGCGTCGATCGCCGAGGTCATCGGCACGCTCGAGTGGCCGACGTGAGCGCGATTCCCATCGTCGCACTCGATGTCCCTGCGCTTGCGCCGGCGCTGGCGATCGTCGACGACCTGGGAGATCTCTGCCGCTTCTTCAAGATCGGGGGCGAGCTGTTCACCGCCGAAGGGCCGCCTGCCGTCCGCGCCGTCATCGATCGCGGGGCGGATGTATTCCTGGATCTCAAGTTCCATGACATCCCCAACACGGTGCGCGCGTCCGTCACGAGCGCGGCACGGCTCGGCGCGCGGCTGGTCACCG
>JBGTMW010000528.1:0-3705 GCA_041743365.1 Gemmatimonadaceae bacterium | reverse complement strand
CATCGTCGAGGGTTATCTCGCGATCGCCGAGGCGACGAGCGATCGCCGCTACGCCATCCTCGCCGGGCTCGCGGGCGCGTGGCTGCTCGGCGCCAACGCCGCCGACACGGCCATGTACGACGACAGTACGGGCCGGACGTTCGACGGAATAGATGGTCCCTCGCCGCTGAAGGTGAACCGGAATTCAGGCGCCGAATCCACCATCGAGTCGCTGCTTGCGCTGCATGGTGTGACGCGCAACGCGATCGCCGCGGAGTATCTGCACTATCGCGTGGTGGGCGCGCGCAGCAGCTCGCTGGCGGATGTTCCGGAGCGGCGCGAGTTCGCCGGACCGGGCGATGGTAGAGTGTCGCTGCGCCGCCAGCCCACGGGTCTCGAGGTCGTCGAGTCGCATGTTGCGGGCGAGCCAATCACGCTGACCTATTGGCCGGCGGCCAATCCGCCCGAGACGCGGCTGGCGATGCGTCTCGCGGAGCAGTGGAATCGGGAGAATCCCGATGTTCAGGTGCGCGTGCAGCCGCTGCCGGCCGGGCGATCCACGGAGGAAGTTCTGCTCGCGGCGATCGTTGCGCGCGCCACGCCGGATGTCTCCTCGAATGTCTCATCGGCGCTGCTCGCCCGGCTCGTTCGCGCGGGAGGCGTCGTCAGGCTCGATCACCTCGCGCCCACCGCAGCGCGACTCTCGGAGCGAACGACCAGCGCCATGCTCGGTGCCCTGCGGCTGCCCGACGGCGGAATTTACGCCATGCCGTGGAAGACCAATCCCGAGATGCTGATGTACAACGTCGACCTTCTGGCCGCCGCGGGAGTCGAGCCACCGCGCACGCAGAGCGAGCTGCTCGACGCGTTCCGGCGGCTGGGTCGGGACTCCGACGGTGACGGTCGCCTCGACCGCTGGGCGCTCTGGGCACCGCTCAAGACGACCTGGCACGAGCGCTTTCACGACTTCTATCCGCTCTACCTCGCCAGCTCGGGGGGAACGACGCTCGTCTCGGACGGCGAAGTCCTCTTCGAGAACGAGGCGGCCGTATCGGCGATCGATGTGTTCCGACGCGGATTCGCGGAGGGGCTGCTCCCGCGGGCCAACTTCGCGCTCGGCCGCGACCCGTTCATGGACGGCACGGTCGCGATGAAGATCATCGGCTGCTGGTTCCTGGCGGAGCTGGAGGAGCTCAAGACGCCCGGGCTGCGCTACGACGTGACGCCGATCCCCGCCGCCGACGGCAGCGCTCCAACGGCGAGCTACGCGTTCGCGGACATGCGGAGCATCGCGATCTTCTCGACGACGAGACACGTCGATGCGGCGGCCCGCTTCGTGGCGTACCTGACGTCGCCCGAAGCGGACCGTTTGCTCATCGAGGAGGCGAGTCAGCTTCCGTACCGCCGCGGGCTCGCATTCGATTCACGGTTCACGACGTCACTGGAGCGGTGGCCGACGCTCTCGACGTACGCCATGCACGTCGAGCGCACGCGCGATCTGGATCTCGACCCGGACATCGTCGAGATATTCGATCTCATCTCCGAGGCGTACGAGGCCGCCGGCATCTACGGGGTCGTTCCGGTGCGGGAAGCGCTGTCTCGCGCGGCGACCGAGGCCAGGAAGATCATCGATGCGCGCTGAGGCGCGGTCGGGATCGCTGATGGCGGCACCGTATGCCGCGTTCCTTCTCGCATTCGCCGCGTATCCAGCCGTCTTCGCGCTGGGGCTCGTGTTCATGCGCTGGGATCTCGTGACCGAGCCATCCTTTGCCGGGATGGACAACGTCCGGTTCCTCTCGACCGATGCGCGCTTCTGGCAGGCCGTGGCGAACACCTTCGTCTTTCTCGCCATTCACCTGCCACTCCAGATCGTGACGGCGCTCGTGCTCGCGCTGGCGCTCAATCGCCCGCTGATGTTCCGCGCCTTCTGGCGTGCTGCGTTCTTCCTCCCCGTGGTCATCTCCGGGGCGGTGGTGGCGATCCTGTGGAGCGCGCTGTATGCGACGGATGTCGGACTGATCAATCGCCTGCTCGCGACCGTCGGCGTTGCGCCGGTCCCCTGGCTCACGCATCCGTCGCTGGCGATGCCATCGATTGCGGTGATGGTCACCTGGAAGAACGTCGGCTTCTACGTGGTGATCTACCTGGCGGGTCTGCAGTACATCCCGCGAAGCTGCCAGGAGGCGATCGAGCTCGACGGCGCGACCGCGTGGCAGCGGTTCCGGCATCTCACGCTTCCCCTGCTGCTCCCGCAAACGATCCTCGTCGTTACGCTCTCGACCATCAACGGCTTCCAGCTCTTCATCGAGCCGTATGTGATGACCGGTGGGGGGCCGCTTCGCCGGACGTTCTCGGTCGTGCTCTACATGTACACGAACGCCTTCTCATACCAGAAGATGGGTTATGCGGCGACCATCGGCGTGGCGCTGGCGCTCATCATCGGTGCCGTGGTTGCGATTCAGCGGCGCGTGATCGGCAGGGCGGAGGCGCTGTGAGGCCCATCGTGCGATTCGCGCTCTATGCGGCGCTGGCGGTCGCCGCGGTCACGTTCATCTATCCGTTCCTCTGGATGGCGTCGAGCACGCTGAAGCCGCCGTTCGAGTTCGGCTCGCTGGGGCTGATACCCGATCGCATCACCCTCGATAACTACCGGACCATGTGGAGCCGGGCGCCCTTCGGTCGGGCACTGCTCAACAGCGTGTTCGTGGCCGGGACGATTACCGCCTCGGTGCTCGTGCTGGGCTCGATGACCGGCTACGCGATGGCTCGCCTCACCTTCCCCGGCCGACACGCGCTGAACGTCGCCACCGTGGCCGTGCTCCTCGTACCCGGGCAGTTGACGCTGATCCCGCTCTACACGCTCGTCGTGCAGCTCGGGTGGATCGACACCTATGCGGCGCTGATCTCGCCGTACCTCTTCAACGCCACGGCGGTCCTGATGCTGCGGCAGTTCTTCCTTCAGATTCCCCAGTCGCTGATCGACTCGGCTCGCATGGATGGCATGGGGGAGCTGCGGATTCTCTTCACGATCTTCTGGCCGCTCGCACGACCACCGCTGGCGATCGTGGCCATCTTCACCTTCATGGGTTCGTGGAACGAGGTGCTCTGGCCCCTGCTCGTGGTCCGCGATCAGGACATCATGACCCTGCCGCAGCTGCTCACGGTGTTCGCGCTCGGCGGCGGGGCGGGGACGCTCGGCGTGTCACTCGCCGCTGCCATGGTGCTCGTAGTCCCCGTCGTCGTCGCCTACATGTTCCTGCAGCGATATTTCATCGAGAGCATGGCCGGTGCCGGAGTGAAGGGCTGATGCCGCCGGTAACGTTCGAGCATGTGTCGAAGCGTTTCGGCGACGTCGGCGTCGTCGAGGAGTTCAGTCTCGATGTCCGGGACGGAGAGCTGCTGGTGCTGGTCGGCGGCTCGGGCTCGGGGAAGTCGACCATTTTGCGCATGGTCGCCGGACTCGAATCCGTCACGACGGGCAGCATCCGCATCGGGGAAGCGGAGATCACGGGGCTGCGCCCGCGGGAGCGTGACGTCGCGATGGTCTTCCAGGACTACGCGCTCTACCCTCACATGACCGTTCGCGAGAACCTCTCGCTCGGCCTCCGGCTTCGCGAGGTCCCGCGGCCCGAGATCGCGCGGCGGGTCGCCTGGGCGGCGGGCATGCGGGGGCTGGAGCCGCTCCTCGATCGCATGCCGAAGCAGCTCTCGGGCGGGCAGCGGCAG
>JBGTMW010000527.1:0-4400 GCA_041743365.1 Gemmatimonadaceae bacterium | reverse complement strand
CCTCGGCGCGTTCACGACGTGGCGCGCACACCCACGCTGAGAGACTCCGTGCGCCGGGCTGCCGCGGACAGTCCGTCCGAGCTCGCGGCGTCGGCACGGAGGAGTTCGCGCGAGAGGCGCTCTGCCTGGTCGAGGGTCAGGTGTCCGGTGCGCCGGCCATCCTCGATCGCCTGGCGCACGAGCGCCGAGCCGATATGGTCATCGTGCACGTCGCGGATCGTCCACTCCGGCGTCGTAACCGGTATTCCCTCGACCTCCTGCACGTCCTCCGAGGCGAGGTCGCGGTAGTGGACAACGAGGTGCCGCGGCACCGCGCGGCGAATGCGCGTGGCGGCGGGAAGCGTCACATGGACTTTCGCGGGACTCACATCCGAGAGGCCGTAGAGTGCGAGCGCGGAGTCGTGAGAGATGACGCCGCGCGTGTCGGGGCGTCGCACCTGTGGCCAGAGGGCCGCCTCCATGTACTGGCCGAGAGGCGAGAGTGGGTAGCGGGCAAGGCGGTAGACGCCCCGGCTTACGCGCTCGAGGTCGCCGCTCTTGTAGAGCTGGACGAGCCGCACCTGGCGCATGCCGGCGGCCTTGGCCTGCGCGGCTGTGAAGTAGCCGAGTTGCCCCTCGGCGATTTCGTACAGCTTTTGGTCCCACTCGCGCGGCAGCATTAACCCCTCCGAGGTCGGATGCGGCAATAATATAATATCGTGACATATTAGTGCCAATACCGGCCGCCTGTGTGGCAATAGTATAATGTCTTGCTGTAATATCACCGGGGTGAGCGGCGGCCGCCCGGCGCCGCGATCGCCCGTCATGAAAATCCGGCCCGGCAGCTTCCACGTCAGCTTGGTGCACCTTCGAGCATCCCCTGACGCACGAGAGCGCGCATGCGGGAGATCTCCTCCTCCGTCGCCGCGCGGCCTACATCGGTGCCCATCACCTGGCGACGCACCGTTCCATGACCGACGAGCGGTAAGGCAACCGCCAGGATCGCCGTGAACGAGCGACGGAGATGGCGGGATCGGTACACGATGGAGCCTCCGGCTGGATGGACGGGCGAGCCGAACGTACAGGATGCCGGACGGTCAGAACGAAAGGTTGACCCCCACGCTCAGGCCCAGGTCGTTCATCGTCTTCGAGTCGATGTCGAAACCCGTAGCTTCGCGAACGTCGAACTTGCCGATGTAGTCCTTCACGAGCAGTCGGACACCGAGCCCGGGCACGAACTCGAGATCGGCACCGAGTCCGACGTTCCACGCGACGTTGCCGGACTTGTTCGTCAGCCCGGAGAAGCTGAGCTCGCGATGCACCCCACCCACGCCCACCTGCGCGAACGGGACGAGGGAGCGACCGCGGCGGGCCATCGGCGGTGCGCTGAGCTGGATGCCGCCATCATATAGCCACGTCTTCGATTCACCGAAGTCGAGCCCGCCGAGTATTGGCAGGCCGGCCCGCATCTTCCCGGTCGAGTAACCGACGTTGCCAATGACGGCGATCGAGGGGACGAGCGGAATGCGAATCTGCGCACCGTACAGTGCGCCGCTTCCGGCCGAGAGGCTCGTTCCGAATGGGCCATCGGCGATGCTGCTCGCGACGAAATATCCGACGTACGGCGACACCTCCGCGAGTGGCAGCGATGGCGTGGTATTTGTCTGCGCCGCGAGCGGAGCAGCGGCGAGGGAGAGCGCGGCCAGCGTACTACCCAAACGAATGAACGAGCACATGGTATCCTCCTGGGTGGGACTTCGTTACCCACTCAGGAAGGCATGCCGGGTGCCTTTGCGGCGATACGTCTAACTGATTGCGCCACAACGCCGTGGCCAATCGGGGAAACGGACGTCATCGCGCAATGTCCCACAGGGGTGACGCCGCGATGTCCGGGACGAAGCACACTCGCGGCATCGGTCGTTGGTACCTCACTTGCGTTGCCCGCCGCGGAAAACGCGCGGCAGACAACAGCGGAGAGAGGAACAATGGCGAGCGCGAAAGGAAGCATCTTCGGGATCGTGAAGCACACGGCGGTAGACTTCTGGCACGACGACTGTCCGCGGATGGCGGCGGCGCTGTCGTACTACACCGTGTTCTCCCTCCCAGCCCTGCTGATCCTGCTCGTGACGATCGCGGGATTCGTCTGGGATCCGGATGAGATACGAAGCGCGATCGAGGGGCAGATGCGCAGCCTGATCGGGCCCGACGCCGCGAGCCAGGTTCGCGAGATGATCGGGCGCTCAGAATCGGACACCCCAACGAGCGTGTTCACGAAGCTTCTCGGCGTCGGCGCACTCCTGTTCGGCGCGACAGGAGCATTCATCCAGCTCCAGACCAGCCTCAACGATGCGTGGAAGGTCGAGCCCGACCCGGCTCAGGGCGGCGTCCGCAACTTCATCGTGAAGCGCGTCTTCTCCTTCGGGTTGATCATCTTCGTCGCCTTCCTCATGCTCGTGTCGATGGTCCTGACGACGGCGCTCACGGCAGTGGGCAACATGCTGGGCGGAGGTCTCAGCGAGTCGATACTCCACGTACTGAACGTCATCGTCTCGTTCGCCGTGATCACCGCGCTCTTCGGCGCCATGTTCAAGGTGATGCCCGACGCGGAGATCGCGTGGCGTGATGTCTGGGTAGGAGCGGTCGTGACCTCGCTCCTCTTCGTCGCGGGAAAGTTCGCGCTGGGTTTCTACCTGGGAAACAGCAATCCGGGGGATGCCTTCGGCGCGGCCGGCTCGCTCGCGCTCATTCTCATCTGGGTCTACTACGCCATGATGATCCTGCTCCTCGGTGCTGAGTTCACCGAGGCGTGGGCCACCGAGAGGGGTGGCGGGATCACCGCGGAAGAGGGCGCAACACGGGTGATCGAGGAGAAGAAGAAGGTCACCGATGCCCGGGCAGAGGCGGAGTCGGGGAAGGAACCGACAACGAAGGACGAGAGACCGGGGAGCTGAAGTCCAGCCGGATGTGGACGCTGCACTTCAGCCGGGATTCTCCTGCATGATCCCAAAGCAGGAGCATCGCGCCGCCGATCAGGATCAGATCCGGCGCGAACGAAGTGAGTGAATGCCTGTAAATAAACGGCGAACAGTGAGTCGGGCACCGGCCCCTACTCACTGTTCACCATGAACCACCGACTTCGTTCAGATTTCTATTCGCCGCCCGGTGGTCTCGGCTTGGCGGTGCGTCCGGCCGAGCCGCCCGAGCTTCCGGAGCCTGTGCTCGATGACCCGGCGCTCCCTCCTTCGCCCGACGATCCGCTGGACGACGAGCCGGAGTCACCGGAGCGTGTGGTGCGCGTTGCCGGCGGCGAGTCGGCGGATCCGCGATTCCTCGTGTACCCGCGGCCGTTCACCGCCCGTCCGCGACCCGCCTGGGTCTCGTCGGGAGCATTCGGATCCTTGACGATGATGATCACGGGGCGCTGTCCCGGATACCATCCGTAGCCCCCGCCGTAGCCATAGCCGTAGCCGTACTGCGAGTAGCCGTACGGCGAGTAGTAGCGGCTGCCGCGCGAATAGCGATACGGGTCCATGAACGGATCGTAGTAACCGCCGGGCGAACGGTCTCGCACATAGTCGCCTGAAACACGGGGCACGCCGGGCAGCACCGCGATCTGGCGCTGGGTGGCGTCGATCGCGAAGCGGTCGGGGTACGACATTGCGACCACGACGTCGATGACGCCGTCGGGTACGTTGGCCGCGGAAAGCTGCACGAGATTCCGGGCGTCAGCCTTGAACGCGAGCTTCTGCTCGAGAAGCCACACCTCCGCGCCCGAAGCATCGAGATTGCGCGCGACATCCACGACGTCGTTCAGCGTGACCGGCGCGGATGCGGCGATGCGCGCGGTGCTGGTCGCGAACGAGCGGGCGCCCAGCGCGACCGTGACCTCTGTCGGGATCAGGGCGAGGGGGCGCGCTTCCCTGTAGCGGAGCACTCGCACCGCCCTCTGCTCGCCTACCGCGACAGACTGGACGTCCATCCATTCGGTGGCCGAAGTCATTGAGATCACGCCCGTGGACGTGCGTCCGAGGCCGCCCTCGCACGAGAGCTCCGAGCGAACGAACACCCGGTGCCCGATCGTCGACCAGTCGGCGCTCTGCCAGCCGGAGCACTCATCCCGGCGCATGGCCTGGCGTGCGCCATTCGCGTCGACGCGCTCGCGCTCCACGATCCGCCCCTCGGCGACGGTGATCATCTCCACCGCGCTCGTGCCTTCCACGGGGACGATGCACACCAGGTGCTCCGAGCTGGCAGGTCCGGCCGCCATCGGTGCAGCAACCGGTTCCCAGCATCCGAGAAATGCCTGCCATCCGGGCCCGAGCGAGCCGGTCATCGCCGCCGCGGGTGCGGCCGCCGCGAGGGTGAGTCCGGCAACGAGTGCACCGAGGCGCCCGCGCGTCATTTCGATAGGGTTGCGCATA
>JBGTMW010000526.1:0-6285 GCA_041743365.1 Gemmatimonadaceae bacterium | reverse complement strand
CACATCGCGGAGGTCGGTGGCACTCTGCCACCGGTCTTCAACGCGCTTGGAGAGGGCACGCTCGATCGCGGCGGAGAGGTCCGGCGGCGCGTCGCGACGATGGCGCGCGATGGGCGCGGGCAACTCGCTCACGTGCTTCATGAGCATCGACGGAGTGTTGTTCGCGACGAATGGCGTGACTCCGGCCAGCATCTGATAGCCGACGACTCCGAGCGAATAGATGTCGCTGCGACCATCGATCTCGTGCTCGCCGATCGCCTGCTCCGGGGACATGTATGCGGGGGTCCCGACCGCGATGCCCGTGACGGTGAGCCGCGAGCCGGCCTCTGCCGCGCGCGCGATCCCGAAATCGGTGACCATCGCACGGCCGCTCTCGCGATCGAGAAGAATGTTGTCCGGCTTGATGTCGCGGTGAACCACGCCTCGCAGGTGCGCGTAGGCGAGCGCGTCGGCGACCTCACAGATGATGCGACGCACCTCATCGACCGGCGGACGGGGGCGACGCGCAAGCTGCTGCGCGAGGCTGTCGCCATCACACAGCGTCATGGCGAAGAAGGCGATCCCCTCCCTTTCGTCGACGGAGTGGATCGGGACGATGTTCGGGTGGTTGAGCTGGGCTGCGGTCTGGGCCTCGCGCCGGAACCGCTCGCGCACCGCAGCATCGTAGGCGAATTCCGGAGGCAGCACCTTGATGGCAACGTGGCGCCGGAGGCGTCGATCGAGGGCGCGATAGACGATCGACATCCCCCCGCGCCCGATCTCCGCCTCAATGTCGTACTGATCTCCGACCGCTGCAACAACCCGTTCCCGGAGGGCGTCGCTCACGCCTGGCCTGGGCGAGGGAGTGTGGGGTCGCGACCCGTAAGCCGGGCCATCTCATCGGCAACGTACATCGCGCTGTCCACATCGCGCGCGAGTACGAGTGCCTGCTCCGCGACGGAGGTGATATGCTGGTGGCTCAGCGCGCCCGCACGGAGGCGCAGGACATCGAGCCGCATGCTCTGGAGCGCCATTGCACAGCCTTCCATGCGGGCCGACGCCTGTGCCTGTCGCTGGTCCACATCGGCTACGGCGCGTCGCTGGCGCTTGAGAAAGGCGAGCCGGCGTACGCGCTTCTCGCTCGCCACCCGGTCGAGCGGATTTGCCTCGGACTCGAGCTGGGTGATCTCGGTATCGATCTCCGCCGCGCCGATCCCGGGGCCGTCGCGTCCGGTGGCGGCAGCGCTGCGAGCCAGCGCCCTTATGCGATCCACGAGCGCGTTCGCGGATGCCGGCACCTCGGAGATCTTCCCGCGCTCGCTGCGCGGAAGCGACTCCACGATACGAATGATCTCATCGCGGTCCATCTCCGCCTGGCGCACGACGGCTGGTGCCGTCGCGTCCGCTGGCGTAGCCGTGGCTCCGCTGTTCCGCGTCCGGTACGGCGTTGTGGAGAGCGAGCCTGTTATGGGACTCGTCGGTGTACGCTCGCCCATGCCGATCCGGCGGCGGGCGCGCTCGCGGAGCTGCTGGCGGCGACCCGGATCGAAGAGGGCACTCGCGTCGTCGATCGCTTCACTCGCGACGTCGAGAATCTCGCGGTGGCGTGGCTGCCGGAAGACATCGCGCCAGTCGAACCCGTCGGACCACAGCTTGGCGTACTGGAACGCCATGTAGACGCTCCAAAGCCCGGTGATCCCCATCATGTTCTGCACGCCGATGATCGCCAGGATCAGGATGACGATGTTGACCGACACGTAGTACGCGAGTCGGCGGCGGAACTTCATCACGGGGGGCGTGTGCCAGCGGCGCAGCTCGTCCTCGCCAGGCTGATAAACAAGGTCCTCGCCAAGGGATGTGCTTCCCCCTGTCCCGCTCTGCATGTCGCCCCACGAAGACGCCTGGCGGACCCCGCCGCGCTGACCGGTGGACGAGTATACGGGCACGCCGACCACGCTGCCCCCGGCCGCCTCGTGACGCACGCGGGCATCCTCGGCGGCCACGGAACCCGGCTCCAGAGCAGCCGCGAGGGCCGCGGCGCTGGGGAATCGATTTTCCGGCTCCTTCGCGAGCAGCATCATGACGGCGCGGCCGAGCTCGGGCGGCACGTTGGCGCGCCGCTGGTCGATCGGCACGGGCGCCTCCGTAAGGTGCTTCATTAACATCGCCGGGGTGTTGCCTGCGGTGAACGGCGGCTCGCCGCACAGCATCTGGTAGCCCACGACGCCCAGCGAGTAGAGATCGCTCCGACCGTCTATCGTACGCTCCCCAGCGGACTGCTCGGGCGACATATAGGCGGGTGTGCCGATGGCGATGCCTGTGGCCGTCAGCCGTGAAACGGCTCCCGGGCCGGTGCCTTCGGGTCCGTCCTCGCCGGTCATGGCTCGAGCGATGCCGAAATCGGTTACGACTGCCCGGCCGGTCTCCGCGTCGAGCAGGATGTTGTCGGGCTTGATGTCGCGATGGACGACGCCGCGCGCATGTGCGTAGGCCAGCGCGTCAGCGACCTCCCTCAGCACTCGCGTGGTGGCGTCGCAGCTGAACAATCCGTGCGCCGTGAGGGCGCTCGCGACGGTCTCGCCCTCGACGAGAGCCATTACGAAGAACACCAGCCCGCCCTGCTCGCCCACCGTATAGATCGGGACGATGTTCGGGTGGCTGAGCTGCGCGGCGGTTTCCGCCTCGCGCAGGAAGCGCGTGCGGATCTCGGCGCGAAATGCGAGATCGGGCGGCAGAAGCTTGATCGCCACGGGCCGCTTGAGACGGCGGTCGCGGGCGCGGTAGACGATACCCATGCCCCCGCGCCCGACCTCCTGTTCGAGCTCGTATTGCGCCGCAAGCGCCTGGGAGAGCTGCTCCCAGAGCGCCATGTCCGATGCTGCAGATCCAACTGAGTCGGGCACGCACCAATCCAGGGGTAGTGAGCGTGTACAGTGTAGCACCTGCCTCGCCTCCTGTACAAGGATGGCCGCATTGGCAGGGCACTACGTCACAGGGGCGCGAGAAAGTTGCAGTTCCGGCCTGTGTGGCGCATGCTGTCGGGACGCGGTAACTCTGGAACATGCATTCCCGGTCCATCGCTTGAGTTGGCGTGACGGACGTCGAGCGGCGAATGCTGGCCGCTTGCGTCGACAGAGTGGCAAACGGCGCGCAATCGGCGATGTGACGACGCCCTCATGCTGCGTCCGCGAGGGTATGGAATGGATGGTGCGACGGCGCCAGATTCCCGTCCATCGAGGTCGTTCCTCAACCAGGTTCCAAAATGGCACAACGACAGACCTTGCCAGTCCTGCCTCTTCGCGGGACGGTGATATTCCCCGGGCTCACGGCGCCGATCGCGGCTGGCCGGCCGGGAACTCTTCGCGCGATCGAGGCGGCGCTCAAGGGCGATCGTCGCGTGTTCGCCGTGGCACAACGCGACAACACCGACGAGCCGTCGCCCGAGATCCTCTACTCCATGGGTGTAGTCGCGCGGATCGGCCAGATCCAGCGAGGCCTCGGCGGCGTGCAGCTCCTCCTGCAGGGAGACGAGCGCGCAACGTCGCTCCAGTACACCACCACGGATGGGTATCTCTCGGCCGTGGTCGTGGCGACCGAGGAGATGACTCCCGTCGATGAGCACGATCCCGCGTTCGAGGCGCTTCACAAGGAGACGCGCGAGCGCGCGGCCGAGCTCGGCCAGAGGCGCGGGCTCCCGGAGGAAGTGGTCGATCAGGTGCTCGATTCGGTGACGCAGCCCGGTCGCTTCGCCGACCTGGTGGCCGGTTACATCGAGCTGTCGGTGCCCGAGAAACAGGGACTGCTCGAGACGCTGAACGTCGAAGAGCGGCTCCGGCGGGTGCTGGTTCTCGTGCAGCGACAGATCGGCCTCATCGAGGCGCAGGAGGAGATCAAGTCGCAGGTGCAGGAGGAGCTCGGCGAGCGCCAGCGCGAGATGTATCTGCGCGAGCAGATGAAGGCGATCCAGAAGGAGCTCGGCGATGACGACCAGAGCCGCGAGCTTCAGGAGCTTCGCGACAAGCTGAGCAAGCTGGAGCTGCCGAAGGAGGCGCGAGCCGAGGTCGAGCGCGAGCTCGGGCGGCTCGAGCGCGCCGGCCGCGAGTCCATGGAGGCGCAGGTGATCCGCACCTATCTGGAATGGATCGCCGAGCTTCCGTGGAACACGCGCTCGGAGGACCAGCTCGACCTCGTCCATGCCGACAACGTGCTGACTGAGGACCATTACGGTCTCCAGGACGTGAAGGATCGCATCCTCGAGTTCCTGGCGGTGCGCCAGCTGAGGGCGCAGCAGCTTGCCGAGGAGGTCGACAAGACGGGGGAGTTCCCGGCCTGGAAGCTCAAGGTGGAGAAGGAGGACGCAACTCCCTCGCTCGCCACCGGCGAAGACGATGAGCGGCCGATCACCGACCGCAAGGAGGCGATCGCGCGGGTGATGGCGAAGGGTCCCATCCTGCTCTTTGCCGGCCCGCCTGGGGTAGGCAAGACATCCATCGCGAAATCGATCGCGCGGTCGCTGGGACGCGAGTACGTGCGCGTCGCCCTCGGCGGTGCGCGCGACGAAGCGGACATCCGCGGGCACCGGCGCACCTATGTCGGCGCGATGCCGGGGCGGATCATCCAGGGGATGAAGCAGGCCGGCACGAAGAACCCGGTGTTCCTGCTCGATGAGGTCGACAAGCTCGGCCAGTCGTTCCAGGGCGATCCGGCGAGCGCGCTGCTCGAGGTGCTCGATCCCGCGCAGAATGACACCTTTACAGATCACTATCTCGGGGTGCCCTTCGACCTGAGCGAGGTGCTGTTCATCGCCACCGCGAACTTCATCCAGAACATTCCGGGCCCGCTCCTCGATCGCATGGAGACGGTGGAGTTCGCCGGGTACACCGAGCGTGAGAAGCAGGAGATCGCGAAGAAGTACCTGCTCCCGCGGCAGCTCGAGGAATCGGGGCTTGCAGACAAGGGGATCACCTTCAGCGACGAGGCCGTCGCGGCGGTGGTGACCAACTACACGCGCGAGAGCGGTGTGCGGCAGCTCGAGCGTCAGATCGGCGCCGTGGCGCGCAAGCTCGCGCGGAAGATCGCCACCGGAGAGACCGCGGCGCGGGTCGTTTCGCCGGAGGAGGTGCGCGAGCTCCTTGGCCGACCGAAGGTCCACCCCGAGAAGGCTGGCGCCGAGAATGAAGTGGGTATCGCGGCGGGGATGTACTACACGCCCATGGGCGGCGACATCATGTTCGTGGAAGCCTCGATCAGACGGTATTACGGCGCTCCCGCGGTTGACCAGTCGATGCAGGTCGGCCCCGGCGGTGCGGTGTCGCTGATCCTCACCGGTCAGCTCGGCGATGTGATGAAGGAGTCGGCGCGCGCCGGCTTCACCTACGCGACGAACAATGCCGTCAAACTGGGGATTCCGAAGGATCGCCTCGGTGCGGTGGAGGCACACATCCACGTTCCGGCGGGCGCGATTCCCAAGGATGGCCCATCGGCGGGGGTCGCGATCGTCACGGCGCTGGTCTCGGAGATGTCGGACCGCCCGGTGCGGCGGGATGTCGCGATGACCGGCGAGATCACTCTCCGCGGTCGGGTGCTACCGATCGGCGGGCTGAAGGAGAAGGTCCTCGGGGCGCACCGCGCGGGCATCACCACGATCATCCTGCCGAAGGCCAACGAAGCGGACATCGAGGACGTACCGGAGGAGGTTCGGAGCGTCCTGACGTTCTGTCCGGTGAGCACGCTCGAGGAAGCGCTGAGCATCGCGCTGGTCGCGGAGAAGGATCAGGAGTCGATCAAGGAAAAGAAGGAGAAGGCGGTGGCGTGACATCACCAGGAGACGCGGCTTCATGTCAGGGCATATGACCCGATTCGCCCTTCTTTCACTGCTGGCCGTCGCCGTCGCATGCAACGACGAGGAAGAGCCCGCGGCTCCGCCTCAGCAGAACGTCGCGCAGCTCAGGATCGTGAACGCGGCGGATTTCCCCGACGTCCAGGTGCGCAGAACGGGCAGCGCCACGCCGCTCGTCCAGGACATGGGTTTTCGGCAGTCGACTTCCACCTGCGTTACCGTTCCACCGGGCGAACAGGCACTGATCTTCAGCTCGGGCGACACGGAGCTGAGAATCGCAGCCGCCACGTTCGAGGCGAACGAGAGTTACACCGCCATCCTCGTCGGGTCGGGAGCGACAGTCCGCGCGGTGGTCCTCCCGGACACCGTCGCCGCAGCCGCCGGCAGCAACGCCCTTCGGTTCATCAACGCGACCTCGGCTGCGGGCGACGTTTACGTGACGCCGCCGGGCGGCGCGGTGGGCGCCG
>JBGTMW010000525.1:0-2121 GCA_041743365.1 Gemmatimonadaceae bacterium | reverse complement strand
TCCGCCGCTGGGGCAGCCCGCGCAACTTCGCCCACGCTCCGCTCGAGCACTTCCTGATCCCCGCGGCGCGGCGCGGCATGGACTTCGAGACCGCGGCGCGGCTGTCGGGCAGCCGGTTCGTGCTGCTGTCGGGAGCGATGGTCCGGGTGCATCGGGCGCTGGCGCAGTTCATGCTCGACCTGCACGTGGAGCGACATGGCCTCACCGAGGTGTGGACGCCGGTGCTGGTCCGCCCGGAGACGATGCTCGGCACCGGCCAGCTGCCGAAGTTCGCCGAGGACAGCTATCAGACCACCAACGGCTGGTGGCTGATCCCGACCTCGGAGGTGACGCTGACCAACATCGTTGCCGGGCACATCCTCGACGAGGGCTATCTGCCCCGCCGCTACGTCGCGCACTCGCAGTGCTTCCGCTCGGAGGCGGGGTCGGCGGGCAAGGACACCGCCGGCATGCTGCGCCAGCACCAGTTCGAGAAGGTCGAGATGGTGTCGATCACCCGGCCCGAGGACAGCCGGGCCGAGCTCGACCGGATGACCGGTTGCGCCGAGGCGGTGCTGGAGGCGCTGGGGCTGCCGTACCGGACGGTGGTGCTCGCGACCGGCGACATGGGCTTCGGCGCCCGGCGCACCCACGACATCGAGGTCTGGCTGCCGGGGCAGGACACGTTCCGCGAGATCAGCTCGTGCTCGGTCTGCGGCGACTTCCAGGCGCGGCGGATGAACGCGCGCTTCCGACGCGGCGAGGGCGAAAAGCCCGAGTTTGTGCACACACTCAACGGATCCGGCCTTGCGGTCGGCCGCACGTTGATCGCGGTGCTCGAGAACGGCCAGGAGGCGGACGGATCGGTGACCCTTCCTGAGGCGCTCCATCCCTACCTGCGCGGCGCGAAGCGCGTCGACCCGGACGGGCGTCTGGTCTGACACGTAAACCTTGCGCGCAGACCCGGGCGGCTGCCGGGGCTGGCCATCTTTCGCGCCCGGGCGCCCGGGGCTCTAACGCTAGATGATATGAGACCCGCTCCGCCTCATCGCGCGTGCTCCGCGGTCGCTGCTAGTACTCTGCTGTTGAACGTGTTTCGCGTTCCGCGGGAGTATACGGAGCCCGTCAACACGTAATAGTAGCATCCCGCGAAAATTTGCGCTAAGCGACAGATGATACGCCCGGAAATTGACTGCACCTGAATCTCTGGGAGTGATCAGACGGTTAGGAAGGCTCCTGATCCGGGACCCATCCTTAGGCCGAGTGTCGAAGAAGGTGCGAAAGGGGTTATCTGTTGGTCTGGAAAGTCGAAGTCGAGTTCAGGGAAAGTTCGTTACATGGTTTTGGCGTCGTTGCCCGGAGGCCGATCGCTCGCGGCGAAAGGATCTGGGAGTTCGACCCCTCGATGCGCATCGAGACACCGGAGAGCCTCGCAGCGCTCGACGCCGAGTCCCTGACCTACGCCCTTAAGGCGGGATACCTGCATGCGCCTTCGGAGAGGTTTCTGTGGTATTCGGACGGCATGCAGTACATGAATCACGGCCGAGGCCTTCACGCGAACGTCGGCTTGCACTACTGGCCGGAACTCGAGCACGACCACATCGTCGCTCTGCGCGACATATCCTGCGGGGAAGAGCTGCGGGAAGACTACGGCTACTGCCTGGCGGCGGGGCTGGGCTCGGATCACTGGATGCGGCCGCTCTATCTCGACCACTGTCGGGACCACTACGAGTTTCTGTTGGGGCTGAAGGCCTCGATCGATCCGCGCGGCTCGTCGAAGCGCGTCGGCAAGAACTCTCGGACCGTTGCAATCAGCGCGTCCAGTAGGATCGGCTTCGAGATCACGCAGCGGAATCCGGAGGCCAAACACGCCGCGTGAACTTCGGGGTTTGCGTTCGCGGTGACCGCCACCAGGGTCGGCGCGCGATCGCGGTGGCGAGCGAGGATCTGCGCCGCGGCGTCGAAGCCGTTGAGCCGGGGCATGTGCAGATCCATCAGCACGAGGCCGGGCGCCAGGCTGTGCGTCATCTCCACGCCCTCGGCGCCGTCCGTGGCCACGACGGCCTCGAACCCGTTCTTTCGCAGCATCGCGCGCAGGATCAGCGCGTTCGTCCCGTTGTCTTCGACGATGAGGATAAGGCG
>JBGTMW010000524.1:0-3378 GCA_041743365.1 Gemmatimonadaceae bacterium | reverse complement strand
CACCCCCGCCCGGTTCGGCGTACTCGACACGGAGTCCGGCACATCGCGCACCTTCACCGGGAGCGGTGCGACGCTCTCAGCCGATGGATCCACGCTCGCGTTTCTCGCGCGCAGCGAGATCGGGACGAGTATCATGGTGGCTTCGCTGCCCGGTGGAGAGCCGCGCGTCGTGAAGACGACGACCGACCGGCTCGACGCCGCGGCGCTCTCACCCGACGGAAGGCAGGTCGTCTTCCAGTCGATGCCGAAGGAAGACTGGGAGCTGTACCTGATCGGCGCCGACGGCACAGGGGAGCGCCGCCTCACGCGCGAGATTCAGCACGATCTCGCCCCGCGCTTCCTGACGCCTACACGCATTCTGGCGGTCATGGGCGAGGGGCGTCATCGCCGCTCCTACCTGCATGACGTCAACACCCTGGAGCGCACCCGCCTCTTCCACAACAACACCGTGCGCACGATCGCGCCGGAGTACGAGTGGAGCGCGAGCGCCGATGGATCGAAGATCCTCATCGTCGCAGAGCGCGACGGCGACACGGTGTCGCCCGAGCGCGGCGTGTATGTCATGGACCTCAGCCGCCGGGTCACCCCCGCGGAGGTGCTGGCGCGCGTGCGAATCAGCCTGGCCGCCGAAATCTCCCTGCGGGATCGCGGCATCGCGACCTTTCGTCCCATCGCCGATGAAGTCCGGCGCGTAACGGAGCAGGTGTCGATCGGACGGATATACGGGTACGAGAAGGCGCTCTTCGACTTCGACTCGAAGCACATCACCCGCCCCGGCAACGCTCCCGCGACCGAGTACCTGTTCGAGACGTACAAGTCCTTCGGCTACGAGCCCGAGTACCAGTGGTTCGAGCCGCGCGGCGCAATCGCCGGCAGGACGGCGAACGTCCTTGCGACGCTTCGCGGTACCGAGAATCCCGACCTCGTCTACATAGTGAGCAGCCACTTCGACTCGCACGCGCAGGGTCCGGGCGCCGATGACAACACGTCAGGCACCGCCGCGCTGCTCGAGGCGGCGCGGGTGCTCGCGAAGCACCCGATGCCGGCGACGATCATCTTCGCATCGTTCAACGGCGAGGAGTCGGGACTGCTGGGCAGCCGCGAATGGGTGCGCCAGGCTGTCGCGAACGACGTGCGGCTCGTCGGCGCGCTCAACAACGACATGCTCGGCTGGACGAACGACCATCGGCTCGACAACACCATCCGTTACTCGAATCCCGGCATCCGCGACATTCAGCATGCCGCCGCTGCGCAGTTCTCGAAGATGATCACCTACGATGCGCTCTACTACAAGAGCACCGACGCGGCCGCGTATTACGAGGCCTACGGCGACATCGTCGGGGGCATCGGATCGTATCCGGTGCTGGGCAATCCGCACTACCACCAGTCGCACGACCTGCTGGAGACGATCAACCACGAGCTGGTGACCGAGGCGAGCAAGGCGACGGTCGCGACGCTGATGCTGCTGGCGTCGAGCCCATCGCGGCTGACGGATCTTCGCGTGACACGCTACGCCGGGCGGGCGGCCGAGGTGAGCTGGACGCCGAGTCCGGAGAAGGGGGTCTCCTCGTACATTGTGACCGTGACGTCGCCTGGCGGAGAGACGCTCCCCCGCGTCACGGTAACGCGGCCCTCCGCGACCCTTCAGAATGTCGCGCCGGGATCGGTGATCGCGGTGAAGGCGGTGAACGCGCGCGGGCTCGAGGGGTGGGACTGGGCACGAATCGTCGTTGGTGCACCATGATGATTTGGCGCACGCCGCGTGTGGTCGCGCTCCTTGTCGCTACGCTCGCCGGCTCCGGCGGCACAGCCGCGCAGCAACCGAATGCCACTGCTCTCCCGCCCGCCTTCAGCGAGCCCATGCCGCTGTACGCCGTCGGGCTCGGACCATTCACCAGACGCATCACCACGAAGTCGCCTGATGCGCAGGCATTCTTCGACCAGGGCGTTCAGCTCCTTTACTCCTTCACCCCGGAGGACGCCGCGCGGTCGTTCCGCGAGGCGCAGAAGCGCGATCCTTCGTGCGCGATGTGCCATTTCGGCGAAGCCTGGGCCTGGGGCCCGTATCTGAACGGACCGATGCAGCCGAGCGCGGCGCCTCACGCGTACGCGGCGAGTCAGCAAGCGATGGAGCTGCGGGCGAACGTGAGCGAGGTGGAACGCGCGCTGATCGAGGCGATGGCGGTGCGCTACCGGCCGGTGTACGACTCCGCCACGCATGTCGCGCTTGCGCAGCGCTACGCCGACGCGATGGCACGCGTGTACGAGCGCTTTCCCGCCGACATCGACGTGGGCACGCTGTACGCCGAGGCGCTGATGCTGCTCGAGCCGCGTCGCGGCATCTGGGATCTCGGGAAGCCATCGGTCCAGCGCATCCACCAGGTTCTCGAGGATCTGCTAGCCCGCGACGTGAACCATCCGGGTGCGTGTCACCTGCTGATCCACGCCACGGAGACGACCTCCCGGGTCGGCCGCGCGGAGCGATGCGCAGAGCTGCTGGGGAGCTCGATTCCCGGCGCGAGTCACATCAACCACATGCCGTCGCACACCTTCAACCGGATCGGACGCTGGGGCGACGCGGTGCGTGCGAACATCGCTGCGTGGCACTCCGATCTCCGCGCCGAGTACGGCGAGGGGTTCGCGATCTACCCCAGCCACAACCTGCACATGCTGCTCTTCTCGGCATCGTACGACGGCCAGGGGGCCGTGGCGATCCAGGCGGCGAAGGACTACGCGAAGATCGTTCGTGACGGGAGCTTCTATCACGCGCTCACGCTCATGCGCTTCGGCCGGTACGATGAGCTGCTCGAGCTTCGCGATGCTCCACGGAATCCGATCTTCCTCGGGCTCTGGAACTTCGCGCGGGGGCATGCGCATGCGCGGCTGGGGCGAATCGACAGTGCACGCGTATACCTCGAGCGGGTCGAGAAGGGCGCGTCGAACACCGCGCCGTCGGTTCAGTTCCGCGGTCATACCGCCGCGAGCCTACTCGGGATCACCAGCGGGATCCTGCGCGCGGAGCTTCTGCGCCAGGAGGGTCGCGGTGCCGAGGCGGTGCCGGTGCTCGAGGCCGCGGTCGTACTGGAGGACGGGCTCCGCTACGACGAGCCGGAGCCGCTTCCCTTCTCCGCGCGCCACTGGCTCGGCGCGCTGCTGCTGGAGCTGAAGCGGCCCACAGATGCGGAGCGTATCTATCGCGCGGAGCTGGTCGCGCATCCGAACAACGGGTGGAGCCTCTTCGGGCTCGCGCAGGCGCTCCGCGCGCAGGGGCGCGCTGCCGATGCGGCGAAGGCGCGCGAGCAGTTCGTGCAGGCGTGGGCGCGGTCGGATGCGATGCTGAGAGCGTCGCGATACTGACGGTCTACGCAGCGAAACGAA
>JBGTMW010000523.1:0-6498 GCA_041743365.1 Gemmatimonadaceae bacterium | reverse complement strand
GCTTCAGGGCGCGCTGCACAACCGCGCACGCCGGGGGGTGAAGCGCGGCGCGGAGCTGAAGGCGCACGCAGCCGAGCTGTACGCGCGGCTCGCGCAGGAATATCCGGACGCACACTGCGAGCTGGATTACGGCAATCCGCTCGAGCTGCTGAGCGCCACGATCCTCAGCGCGCAGTGCACCGACAAGCGCGTCAACCTCGTGACCCCGACGCTCTTCGCGCGCTATCCCTCGGCGCGTGCTCTGGCCGGGGCCAGTCCCGAGGAGCTCGAGGAGATCATCAGGAGCACCGGATTCTTCCGGAACAAGACGAAGAGCCTCCTGGGGATGTCGGCCGCGATCGTGGAGAGGCACGGGGGCGAGGTTCCCTCCACGCTCGATGAGCTGGTGAAGCTGCCGGGCGTCGGCCGCAAGACGGCGAACGTCGTTCTCGGCGATGCCTTCGGAAAGGCGGAAGGGATAGTCGTCGACACCCACGTCACGCGTCTCAGCGCCCGCCTCGGCCTTACGAAGGAGACCGATGCGGTGAAGATAGAGCTGGCGCTGATGCCGCTTTTTGCGCGAGAGCAGTGGACGATGCTCTCCCACCTCCTGGTCTTTCATGGCCGACGCATCTGCGATGCGCGAAAGCCGAGGTGCGGGGAGTGCGTGCTGAACGACATCTGCCCGTCGGCGCGAGTTGTTCAGCCAGCGGCGAAGGCGAAATCCGCCGCAAGGGCCCCGAAGAAGGCAACCGCGAGGCGCGCGGCACCAGTCCTTTCGGGGCGACGGCCCGCGACCCCGGTGGCTTCGAAGCCTCGTAAGGCGAATCGCCACCCCCGGTGACATCCGACCCGCCCCGACTATCTTTCGCGAATGCCAAAAACCGCCACCTTCGAGACCAACCGCGGGACCATCTCGGCCGAGCTCTATGAGAAGGATGCTCCCGGGACCGTTGCCAACTTCGAGAAGCTCGCGAACAGCGGCTTCTACGACGGCGTCAAGTTCCACCGTGTCATTCCGGGCTTCGTCGTTCAGGGAGGCGATCCACTTTCGCGCGACCTCCCCGAGGGAGACCGCAAGATCGGCACAGGGGGGCCCGGCTACCACATCAAGTGCGAGACGAAGGGGAACCCGCGCAAGCACGAGGTTGGCGCGCTCTCCATGGCACATGCCGGGAAGGATACGGGCGGGAGCCAGTTCTTCATGGTGCTCGATGAGGGTGCGACCAAACACCTGAACGGAGTCCACACCGTGTTCGGAAAGATCACCGAGGGACTCGACGTGATGAAGCAGATCAAGGCGAACGACTCGATGACGACGGTACGGGTGAAATGAGCCTACATGGGGACGAGAAGGTCGGGACGGCGTCCGCCACGATTGCGGGCCCCGGGGGCTCGGACATGCGAGCCGCGTTCACCGGGCTGATCGCGGCTGTCATCGCGCTGTTCCTGGTCGTGATGGTGATAGTGGTGCTGACCAACCGGAGTTTCGAGGGGCACGGAGCAGCCCCGGCCGGCGCCAACCCGCCGGCCACTGCCCCCGCGACTCCGCACTGATCCGGGGGGCGCCGGATCGATCGCCCCTTCCGCGACGTCATCGATACGGCGTTTCGCGGAGCGACCGGACATCTCGCCCTTCACGTTCACGCGCCCGGCACGTCCACCAGAAAGTGTCCTCCGTCCGGCCGCCCGGTGTGTGCATCCCGGGCGGCCGGGCGGCTGTTCGACACTGGAACCTTCCGGATCATGCAAATGCCATCAGCGGGTCTTCCGTCGCGCGCCGATGCGCTCGCTATCGTCGAGGAGTTCACGGCCAGCGAGTCGCTCAGGAAGCACATGCTTGCCGTCGAGGCGGCGATGCGCGCGTACGCCGACCACTTCGGGGAGGACGGCGACAGGTGGGCGCTCGCGGGGCTGCTGCACGACTTCGACTACGAGCGTTTTCCGAATGCGGCTCATTCGCCGACGGAGGAGCATCCCGCTCACGGCGTGCGGATCCTGCGCGAGCGTGGTTACCCGGACGATGTGCTCCAGGCGATCCTGGGCCATGCCACGTACACCGGAGTGCCTCGGGAGACGCGAATGGCCAGGGCGCTTTTCGCCGTGGACGAGCTGACGGGTCTCATCACGGCGACCGCGCTGGTGCGTCCGTCGCGGTCGATTCTGGAGGTCGACGCGCGCTCCGTACGGAAGAAGATGAAGGACAAGGCGTTCGCCCGCGGCGTGAATCGTGACGATGTCGTGCAGGGCGCCGCGGAGCTGGGCATCGATCTCGATGAGCACATCACCTTCGTCATCCTGGCGATGCAGCGGAATGCCGCCGTTCTGGGGCTGGCCGGCACCAATATCGCCACCTGACGCCGGTCAACGTTATTCGTCCTGGCCGCGTTATGAATGCAGACCACTCGACCACCGGGCATGACCGTTCTGACCACGACTGGCGTCTCGCACAGGATTCGAACGCCGATGGCTGATCCGGCCGATGTGGCGCGGGAACGGGGCCTCATCATCGCTGCGCAGGGCGGCGATACCGAGGCTTTCGGGGGACTGGTGCGCACGTATCAGCGGCGTGCGTACGCGGTGGCACGGGCCATTGTCGTTACGCACGAGGATGCGGAGGACGCGGTGCAGGAAGGCTTTCTTCACGCGTACCGGGCGCTCGACCGGTTTCGTCCGGAGCAGGCGTTTGGGGCGTGGCTGCACCGGATCGTCGCCAACGCGGCGCTGGACATCGGGCGGCGGCGGCGGGTGCGGGATGCGGATGAGCTGACGGACACCGTCGCCTCGCCCTTTCGCGATCCGGGAGAGGCCGATGAGCTGAGGCGGCGATTACAGGCAGGGTTGCAGATGCTGACGGAGCGACAGCGCACCGTGATAGTGCTGCACGATGTGGAAGGGTTCAGGCACGCCGAGATCGGCGAGATGCTCGGGATTCCCGAGGGTACGGCTCGCTCCGATCTGCACCATGCTCGACACACGCTTCGCCGGCAGCTCGGCGATATCAGGAGAGATACATGACCGACGACATCAATCCATTCGATGCACATCGCGAGGACGACGACGCGACGCGCGTACTGGGTGCCCTCTATGCTCCGCCGGGCGGCGAAGCCTACTGGGATGCTCTCCACGCGCGGATCATGGGCTACGTCCTGGCGAGCGAGAACGGGTGGTGGACGGCGTTCGGCAGCTGGAAGCGGCTGGGGCTGGCCGCCGCGGCCGTGGCTGTAGTGGCCGTGGGACTCGGAACGCGGGACACGCGCGAAGCCGAGACCCGTGCCTCGTATGAGGCCGTGCTCGATGACACAACGGCGGCCAGCACGTACGAGAGGGTGACCCGGACGCCGGGTCTCTCCGAGAATGAAGCGATGTTCCGTTACGTCATTTCCTACCGATAGAGATTGGAGCGCCCCATGCAGGGCTCGAAAAACCTGGCAATCATGTTCCTTCTCGGCGCCACGCTCGTTGGCGGCGCCCTTGGCTTCGCGGCCGATCGATACGCCGTGAAGGATCGCCTGTGCGCGCCGAAGCTGAGCGAGCGGCAGCTGAGGACGGGATTCTACGACGACCTCGCGCTCACCGCCGATCAGCGCGCAGCATGGGATTCCCTTCTCGACGAACGCCAGCGAAACATGGCTGCGGCTCGCGCCTCGATCCGTCCGAAAACCGACTCGATCTGGGAAAGCTACAGCGAGAAGACGGTATTGCTCCTGAACCCGGAGCAGCGTGAACGGCTGGAGCAGCGGCGCCGCGAGGATCGCGAGCGCGACAAGGCGAAGGCCGCGAAAAACCGCCAGTAGACACCCACAACATTCCCGACCAATGCTCAAGCGACTCGCCGCACTGCTCGCGGTGCCGATGGTTCTTTCCGCGCAGGAGCCACGCCTCATCTCGCTGGATGAAGCAGTGCGCCTTGCCCAGCAGAACTCTCCCTCTGCGCTTCAGGCGCGGGGAACGCTTCGCACACGCGCACTCGGCGTTCGCGCAGCCTATGCCGCCTTCCTTCCCACACTGAACGCGAACGTCGGCCTCGGACGTCCGTGGGAGCCGCATAGCGTGCCATGCGCGGTGGGGGTCACTGGGCCGTGTTTGGGCCGGCGGTGGAGTCACAACAGCTCGCTGTCGAGCAGCATTACGCTCTTCGATCCGCTGCGTTACTACGACGTCGGTGAGGCAAAGCGGAATCTCGACCTCGCAGAGGCGTCCGAAATCCAGGGCCGATACTCGATCTCGCTTCAGGTGAAGCAGCAGTTCTTCAACGCGCTCAACGCGCGCGAGTCAGAGGCTGCCGCGCGCTCGGCACTCGAGGTAGCGGAGCAGAGCTATCGCGCCGCGACGGCCCGCGTGCGCGCGGGCTCGGCCACCACCTCTGACTCGCTCCGTGCGCTTATCCAGGTCGGCAACCAGCGGATCGCCGTGCTCACCGCGGAGAACAACCTCCGCCAGGCGAACGTCGCGCTTTCCCGCCTGGTCGGAACCGACTTCCCCGTGCAGGCCGATCCCGCGGACACGCTCGACCTCACGGACGCGGTGATCGACAGTGCGGCTCTGGTCGTCATGGTCGAGCGCGGTCCCGCGCTGGAACAGGAGCGGGCGCGTGTGGAGCTCGCCCGCTATTCGGTGAAGTCCGCCCGGTCGAGGTACTGGCCGCGCGTCAGCAGCTTCTCGATCTCGCGTTCGGGGGGCGGCTTGGGCTTCTATGGTTTCGACAAACTCGGGTACGACTACGGGACATCCTGCTGCCAGGTCAGCGTGTCGATGACCCTTTGGGACAACTTCGCGCGCGAGAACAACCTCGTCGCCTCGCGCATCGCCGCGGAGAACGCCCAGGCGACCCTCCGCGATCAGGAGCTGGCCCAGCAGCAGAGCCTCGCCCAGCAGATCGGGACCCTGCGTACGACGCAGGCCACGATGCAGGTGCAGCGGCTTTCACTCGCGGCGGCGGAGGAGGATCTCCGCGTGATCCAGCTTCGCTACGAGCTCGGTGCCGCGACGCAGCTCGAGGTCACGACATCGCAGGATGCGCTGAACCGTGCCCGCGTATCGCTGATCGATACCCGTTATCGCTACCGGCTGGCAAAGGCGCAGATCGAAGCGCTCATCGGCCGCGAGCTCTGACATTGACACTCGCATCGTTCGCCCGGGCAGCCGGGCTTCCCGCCAGGCAGGACCTGCAGGCGCAGTCGCCGCTCCACGGAGAATCACAGTGAAACGAGCAATCATCGCGGGCGCCATGGTGTTCGCCGTCGCCGCCTGCAGGGACGAGCCGGCGTCGAGCACGGTCATCCAGACCGAAATCGTGCGACGCCGGCCGATCGTCGTCTCCGCGGAAGCCACCGGAATCGTCGAACCGGTGAACGTCGTCGAGGTGAAGTCCAAGGCGTCCGGCCAGATCACGCGGATGACCGTCGAGACCGGGTCCGAGGTAAAGCCCGGCGACCTGCTCGTGCAGCTCGATACGCGCGACGTGGACCAGCAGTGGGAGCAGGCAAAGGCCGATCGCGACGCAGCGAGATCGCGACTCGACGTCGCGCTTTCGACTCGCGAGCGCCAGCGCGCCCTCTACGAGCAGCGGGTGATCACGGCGGCCGAGTTCCAGCAGGGACTCTCGGACAGCTCGAGCGCCCACACGGCGTTCATCCGTGCAGACGCCCAGCTCAACCTCGCAGAGCAGCGCCGCGACGACGCGACTGTCCGAGCGCCGATCTCGGGCACGATCATCGACAAGACGGTGTCGGTCGGATCGGTCATCACCTCGTCCACCGGCTCCATGGGTGCCGGAACGACACTGCTCAAGATGGCGGACCTCAGCCGCGTTCGGGTTCGCGCTCATTTCAACGAGACGGACATCGGCAGCGTGCAGCCGGGACTGACGGCGACCGTCACGGTCGATGCCTTCCCCGACCAGCCATTCCGTGGCCAGGTGGAAAAAATCGAGCCCTCCGCCATCGTCGAGCAGAGTGTGACGATGTTCCCCGTGCTCATCTCCATCGACAACACCCAGCGGCGGCTCATGCCGGGAATGAACGGCGAGGTCGCCGTGCTCATCGCCGAGCGCAGCGACGTGCTGGCGATTCCGAGCGACGCGATCCGCAATCCGCGCGAGGCCGAGATAGCGGCGCGGCTGCTCGACCTGGATCCGGCGGCGGTGCGCAAGGAAGTCGATGCGCAGATGACATCGCTCGGGACGGGAACGATCATCGGCCAGGCGTCCGGTGACGTGGACATGTCGGCGCCGGGCTTTCAGGAGCAGGCCGGGCGTACGGGCGGCCAGCGCGGAGGGCGGCAGCCAATGCCGACGGCGGAGGAATGTGCTCCCGTGCAGACCGCCTTCACGAAGAATCCGCGCGCGAAGGCGACGATCGACTCGCTCCGCGCCAGCATGATGACGGCGGATGATCGCCAGGCGATCATGACCCGAATTCGGGAGCGCTATACGGCGCTCGGCGTGGACGCGACGCTCGGCGGCCGGTGTGCTCGCCTGCTCAGCCCCCAGCAGTCGCCAGGGGGTGGCACGCCCGC
>JBGTMW010000522.1:0-8296 GCA_041743365.1 Gemmatimonadaceae bacterium | reverse complement strand
ATCGCCTCGAGCCCCAGCACGACGCCGAGGCGGCTGGTCGCGAATCCCGGCGAGTCGCCGACGACGATCGCCGTCTTCCCGAGCGACGCCACGAAAGCCCGCGCGCGATCCACGGCCGCGACACCGGTGGCGGGGGCCCTCACGAGCTCCACCAGCTTCATCACGGGCACGGGATTGAAGAAGTGCATGCCGATCACGCGCTCCGGGTGGCGCAGCTTCTCGCCGATGGAGGTGATCGAGAGCGACGAGGTGTTCGACCCGAGGAGCGCCGACTCGCCGACGACCCCTTCGACTTCGCGGAACAGCGCCTGCTTCAGGTCGAGCCGCTCGGGGATCGCCTCGATCACCACATCCGCGTCGCGCACTGCATCGCGCAGTGAATCGGATGTCGAGAGCCGGGCGAGCCCGGCGTCCCGGTCGGCGGCGGTGGCCTTGCCGCGCTGAATCGCCTTGTCGTATGCGGCGGAGACTCTCGCGGCCGCCTGCGACAGCGCAACTCCGTTTGCGTCGTGAAGCCGCACGGTATAACCCGCGGCGCAGGCGACATAGGCTATGCCGTGGCCCATCGTTCCCGCGCCTATCACCGCCACCATCGTCATCTCGCTCATGGCCGGATCCCGGCCACGCCGCGCATCTCGCGCAGGTCGTCGGTGCAGATCCCATCGACGCCCATGGCCACGAGGGCCTTCGCCTCCGCCGGGCTGTTGACGGTCCAGACGATCACGCGGCCGCCCGCTCGATGAACGCGCTCCACGAGCTCTGCGTCCACGAAGCCGCGGCTCTGCCAGTAGTCGCGCGCGTCCGCACCACGGAGGGCGGCCTCGGGATCGACCAGATATGATGACAAGAGAATTCCGGTGCGGATTCCGGGCGACAAGGGGCGCACACGTTTCACGGCCATGTGATCGAACGAATGAATGGCGCAGCGGCTCCCGCAAGAGGCCAGCGTGTCGACCACTGCGCTCTCGATGCCGCGGCCCTTCAGCTCCACATACAGCGTCGAGCTGCCGCCGACGAGGTCCACGACCTCTCGAAGTGTCGGGATCCGCGAATCGTCCGGGAAGCGAAAGCCTTCCAGCTCCCGCGCCGAGAGGGTGTCGATCGTTCGGCCCGCAAGCGCCGGATCAGAAGACGTGGCGCGGGGAATCGCGTCATGATGTACGACCACGACTCCGTCCCGCGTCGCGTGAACGTCGAGCTCCATTCCGTCGGCCCCGAGCTCCAGGGCACGCTCGAACGCCGGGAGAGTGTTCTCCCGGCGCTCGCGCGAAGCCCCGCGGTGGGCGATCAGCTCCGTCGCCACCGGGCCACGTCGCTCAGTTCGCGCTGTCCGACTTCTTCGGCTGAATCCAGTTGTTCTCCTTGAATATCCCGCGCAGAACCTCGCGATCCTCCGCCGTGGGAAGCTGTTTGGCAAGGTACTCCGCGTAAGGCTCGCGCTCCATCGGCTGCCCGTCGATCGTGAATGTCTTGTTCTTGTGCTCGCCGATCCGGCGGTTGAACCGCAGGTCGGGAATGACGAGCTTCGGCCCGTCCTCGGGGACATACTGGTTGAGCCGATCGATCAGTCCCTGGACTTCCTGGCGGTACAGCTCGCGCGCCGCCTCGTTCAGCTTCTGCTGATCCGCCGGCTGCGGGTTGGTGCGCTCATCGAAGCGCCCCTTGAGCCCCCACACGTACGCCCACTGCGCCGACGATGACCTGTCCGTTCCGAAGAGATCGAACGCCGTCGATACCCACTTGTTGAAGTACCGCTGCATGATCGGAACGGGGATGATGCCCGCCTTGAGAATCCGCATCAGTCCGTTGTTGCCGGTGCCGAGGTGGTACGACTCCTCCTTGAGCATGGGCTTCATTGAACGGGCGAGGGGAGCGAACGCCGACGTCGACATCATCTGGAGCTGGTACTTTCCGTCGCGGTCGATGAACTCGGTATAGGCGAAGAAGTCGAGCCAGTTCTCCACGGCCTCGTTGAAGGAACCGAGCAGCCTCTCGTGCTCGTCGGCGCGACGGGAGAGCAGCTTCTCCGCCTCGCGCTTGCCGTCGTCGCCGAAATGGGTCACGAGCAGGTACGACATCTGCCAGCCGTGACGCATCTCCTCAGCCATCACACGATAGATCGACAACAGGTCGTAGTCGCTCGGCGCGTTCTGGAGCAGCGCACGCTGCTGCTCCACCGAAGCGAATTCCGTGTCGCCCTGAAAGACGATGAGTGTCTGGAGGGCATCGCGGATGCGCTGATCGGGGATGTGCATCACCGTGGGCCACTTGCGGGTTCCCGCATAGTGGCCGAACTCGATCTCGGCCACATCTACGTCACCGAGCTTCACGTCGAACTTGTAGTCCTTCAGCTCCCTGGCATCGACGCCAATGTCATCCTGCCAGACCTTGAAGAGGTCGATCCAGTCATCGAAGTTGCCGATCTTTGCGAGTGGCATTGCTATCTCCAGCTACGAGGAAACGGGGGGACGGTTTGCTTCGGTCGGAGCAGTGCGCTGCACAGAAGCACCGCCGAAAGAGGGTGAGCGTTTTTCCACGAAGGCGCTGATGCCCTCGGCGGCGTCGGAACCGGCGAAGCACTGAAGCTGAGCCTCGAGCTCGTAGTCCAGCATCTCGGGGAGCGAGTGATCGAGCGAGCGATGAATCGCCTGCTTCGCCAGCGCGAGGGGGAGAGCAGGCTTCGCGGCCAGCTTCGCGGCGTACGCCTGCACTGTGTCGGCGAGCAGCTCGTGGGGAACGACGCGGTTGAACAGCCCGAGGCGCGTGCATTCCTCGGCATCGATCGCATCGGCGCCCCATATCAGCTCGAGCGCGCGGGCCGGTCCGACGAGTCGCGGAAGGAAATATGTGCCGCCCCAGTCGGGGTGGAGGCCGATCCGATTGAAGGATTGAGCGAGCTTCGCCCGGTCGCTCGCTATCCTGATGTCACAGGCCAATGCCAGGTTCGCTCCGCCCCCCGCCGCGATTCCGTTGACGGCGGCGATCACAGGCTTCGCGGAGCGACGGATCGTCATCGCCACTCTGCGACCTGCTTCTACCAGCGCGGCCATCGCAACGGTGTCGCGCTTCCGGATGAGCTCCGCCATGTATGCGACATCGCCCCCCGCGCAGAAGGCGCGTCCCGCCCCCGTTATCACGATGACGCGCACGGCATCATCCCTCTCTAGCTCGTCGAGCGCGTCGGCGATCTCGCGACGCATCTCGCCGGCGAACGCATTGAGCTTGTCGGGACGATTGAGGGTCAGCGTTCCGACGCCGCCCGCTCGCGCGAGCATCACGTTGTCGTAGATCATGGAACGCGCTCGACGATGGTGGCGATCCCCTGGCCGACTCCGATGCACATTGCGGCGAGGCCGTATCGCGCCTTTCGACGCGCCATCTCGTGCACCAGGGTGGTCATGATCCGTGCTCCCGATGCGCCGAGCGGATGCCCGAGCGCTATCGCGCCGCCGTTGACGTTGACGCGGGCCGGATCGATCCCGAGGGCACGCATGCACGCAATTGCCTGCGCCGCGAACGCCTCGTTGAGCTCCACGAGGTCGATCTCCCCGATCTTCAGGCCGGCGCGCTCCAGCGCCTTTCGAATGGCGGGCACGGGGCCCAGGCCCATGACTTCCGGCGACACGCCCGCAACCGCGCTCGCCACGATCCGTGCAAGGGGCCGAAGTCCCTTCCGGGCTGCGGTGGCTTCATCCATGACCAGCACCGCGCTGGCGCCGTCGTTGATCCCGCTCGACGAGCCGGCCGTAACCGTTCCGCCATCGGTCCGAAACGCCGGCTTCATCGCGCGCAGCTTCTCGTTCGTGGCGTCGGGCCGCGGATGCTCATCGCGTTCCACCGTCGTGCACCCACCTCGGCGGTCGCGGACCTCGACGGGGATCATCTCCTCCCCGAATCGACCCTCCGCCAGCGCTCGAGCCGCGCGCTGCTGACTCTCGAGGGCGAACGCATCCTGATCCTCGCGCGACACGTGGCACTGCTCCGCGACTTCCTCGGCCGTCTCGCCGAGCGAGACCGTCCACCCGGCCGGCATCTGCGGATTGACGAACCGCCAGCCCAGCGTCGAGTCCGCGGTGTCGGGGACCGCCCGTGGAAACGACTCCGCCGGCTTGAGCATCACCCATGGCGCGCGCGACATGCTTTCGACGCCGCCGGCAATGAAGCAGTCTCCCTCGCCCGCGCGGATCGCCTGGCTCGCGCTGACGATCGCCTGGAGTCCGGACCCGCAGAGCCGGTTCACCGTCTGCCCCGGCACTTCGACAGGGAGTCCGGCGAGCAGCGCGCTCATTCGCGCGACGTTTCGATTGTCCTCACCGGCCTGATTGGCGCAGCCGAGTATGACGTCGTCGATCCCGGTCGGATCGACGCCGCTGCGTTCGACCAGCGCGCGAATGACCGTGGCCGCGAGATCGTCCGGGCGCACCGAGCTCAACACGCCGCCGTGCCTCCCAACCGGAGTCCGCACCGCATCCACGATGACCGCCGCCCTCACCGGCTGCACGCCGTTCGTACGCAGTACTCGATACGCAGTGCGTGCGCAGTACGCAGTGGCGGAACCGTACGCAGTACAACGTACGCAGTAGTCATGAGAGGTCGACCCATACCGACTTCACCTGCGTGTAGCCCTCGAGGGCATGCATGCCGAGGTCGCGCCCGAAGCCCGATTGCTTGTAGCCCCCGAAAGGCGAAGCGGCATCGTACATGTTGTAGGTGTTGATCCAGACGGTCCCCGCCTGGACGGCGCGCGCCGCCTGGAGCGCCTTCTTGATGTCGCGCGTCCAGATTCCCGCGGCCAGCCCGTAGATCGTGGAGTTGGCGAGCGCGGCTGCGCCTTCGACTCCATCGCCGAAGCTCATCACCGCCAGCACCGGTCCGAAGATCTCTTCGCGCGCGATGGTCATGTCCGGCGTGACGTCATCGAAAATGGTGGGCGCGACGAAGAAACCCTTTCCGTCAACCGGCGTCCGCATTCCGCCGGTACGCAGCGTCGCCCCCTCGGAGCGCCCGGTCTCGATGTAGCCGAGCACGCGATCCATCTGCTTCCTCGTGACTAGTGCGCCGAGGCGCGTCTTCGGAAGGAGGGGATCGGCCGCCACCATCTTCTTCGCGCGATCGAGTACGCGCGTCATGAGCTCCTCGCGAACCGACTCCTCGACGAGCAGGCGCGATCCGGCGGCGCATACCTCACCCTTACCGTAGAAGATCCCGGAGAGCGCCCCGCGCGACGCGGCATCCAGGTCGGCGTCGGCGAAGACGATGTTCGGCGACTTTCCGCCGAGCTCCAGCGACACCTTCTTGAGAGTAGTGGCAGCCTCGCGCATCACCTGCTGGCCGACCGCGGTCGATCCGGTGAAGGAGATCTTGTCCACGCCGGGGTGCCTTACCAGTGCCGCGCCCGCGGTGGCTCCATAGCCGGGCACGCAGTTCAGCACGCCACCCGGGAATCCCGCCTCCAGGGCAAGCTCCGCCATCCGCAGCGCGGTGTACGGCGTCTGCTCGGCGGGCTTGAGCACCACGGTGTTGCCGCACGCGATCGCCGGCCCGACCTTCCACGCGGCCAGCGACATCGGGAAGTTCCATGGCACTATTGCCCCGATGACGCCGAGCGGCTCCCGCAGCGTGAAGTTCAGGAACGGCCCGTCCACGGGAATCGTCTCACCGTGAATCTTGTCCGCCCAACCGCCATAGTACTTGAGCGTGTCGGCGGTGAGGCGAACGTCGATCATCGACTCGAACAGCGGCTTGCCGTTGTTGAGGGTCTCGAGCCGCGCCAGCTCCTCGATCTTGGCGAGACAGAGCTCACCCAGCCGGTAGAGAAGGGCACCGCGCTTCCGCGCGCTCATCGCCCGCCACGTACCCGACTGGAAGGTCGATCGAGCGCTTTCGACCGCGCGATCGATGTCGGCTGCGTCGCCCTCCGCGACAGGCGCGAGCTCCTCCTCCGTCGCCGGATTCACGACGGGGAAGCGCTTGCCCGAGATCGACTCGACCCGCTCTCCTCCGATGATGAGCCGGTCGGGGTACCGCTCCACGCCGACCGCGCTGGGCGCGGCGGCCACGCTACTTGCCCTTGAAGACGGGCTGCCGCTTCTCGACGTAGGCCGCGATTCCCTCCTTCGCGTCCTGACTCTTGAAGAGCAGGTTCTGCAGCTCGCGCTCCAGCGCGAGTCCCGACTCGAATGACATCTCCATGCCCGAGACCACGGACCGCTTGATGTTGCCCACCGCCATGCCCGCCTTGTTCGGAAGGGCGAACTGCCGGGCGTACAGCATGATGTTCTCCCACCAGTCGTCCTTCGGGAGGACCGCGGTGACGAGGCCCATCCGCTCGGCCTCCTCGAACGAGAACGACCGTCCCGTGACCATCAGCTCGATCGCCTTCGCCTTGCCGACGATGCGCGCCAGGCGCTGCGTGCCGCCGGTGCCGGGGAGGACGCCGAGGTTCACCTCGGGAAGCCCTATCTTTCCGGCCTCGACGCGCGCGATGCGGATATCCGCCGCCATCGCGATCTCCAGTCCGCCGCCGACGCAATGGCCGTTGAGCGCGGCGATCACGAGCTTCGGCGTCTGCTCCAGCCGGCTGAGGGTCTCGTTGGCGTGCAGGCAGAAGTAGTACTTCCACACCGGGTCGGCATCGTTGAGCATCTTGATGTTCGCGCCGGCGCTGAAGAACTTCTCACCCGCGCCACGAATGACGATCACCTGCACTTCGTTGTCGAACCGCGCGCGGAGGATGCACTCGTCCAGCTGGCGCATCATCTCGTGCGTGTAGGTGTTAGCCGGCGGATCGGAGAGCGAGAAGACGGCAATGCTGCCTTCCTTGCGGTACTCCACGAGCGTCTTCGTGCCCTTGTCCGTTTCCATCATCGTAGCAGTTGCCATGGTGCGCCTCGCAGTAGGGTGAATCCTTCAGCCGGCGGTTCTGTGCGGGAGCGCCGACTCCGCGACCGGGTGCCCGACATATCCACCGAGGAACAGCCGGGTCATGTTCTGGCTGAGCAGCCGCACGTCGAGATCGCCGAGCGGGTCGTACCAGTTGTAGATCCAGTTCATCATCCCGAACAGCGCGTACGCCGCCACCCGGCGGTTCGCGTGCGCGGGTCCGTTCGTTTCCTCGAGCCTGGCCAGAATGTCCATCAGCCGGCGGGTGTACTCGTGCTTTCGCGCGTTCACGCGCGCGAGGAAGTCGCCGGTCAGGGCGAGCGCCTCGTGAGACAGGACCTTCATCTCGGGCATATGCGACGCGAAATACTCCAGGTGGTTCTCGATGAACCGCTCGAGCTGCCGTACCGGATCGGTGACGCCCTCGAGGGATTCCTCGAGCTCGGCGACGACTGCCGCGAAGTTCCGGTCCTGGATGAGGAAGAGCATCTCTTCCTTGCTCTTCACGTAGTAGTAGAGGCCCGAGAGGGACGTGCCGGTCTCGCTGGCCAGGTCCCGCATGCTCGTCTCATGGAAGCCCCGCGCGGCGAACACGCGCGCGGCGCCGGCGAGGAGGGCGTCCAGCTTCTGGTCGTGGGGAGCCTGGGCCACGAACGCTCCGGCGCGAAGGTCGGGGAACGGCATTCGAACGATCGTTCAGCCTTAACGTACCCCGGCCTCATGAGTCAGTCAACCCACGCACGAACCGACGGCCGGACTTGGCCTTAACGTCGTCTGACCAACCCCGTCCAACGGTCGGAAACGAATGACTGAGGCCCCGCGAGCGTCAGACGACTCGACCGATGCCGAGTTGATTGCACGCTGGAAGGCGGGCGATCAGGGCGCCGCTTCGGCGCTCGTCGCGCGGCATGCCGAGCCTCTGGCGAGGTTCGCGTCGAGCCTCGGCGAAAGGGATGAGATCGAGGAGCTGGTTCAGGATACGTTCGTCCGGGCGTTCGGGTCGCTCGACAGCTTTCGCGGAGACAGCTCGCTCCGGACCTGGTTGTTCACGATTCAGCGAAGGCTCGTGCTCGATCGCCGACGATCGGCGAAGCGGCGACGAGTCGAGGTGGAAATCAAGGAGGACGACGTGGCGACCGGGTACACAGCGCTCGATGGCGTCGTCGCGGACGAAACGGAGAAGCGGCTCGTGAATGCCCTGGGCCGCCTGTCGCCAATGCAGAGGGAAGTTTTCACCCTTCGGGTCAGTGAAGGGATGTCGTATCGGGACATCGCCGATGTCCTGGGGAGCACCGAGGGTGCGGCCCGTGTTCACTATCACAACGCCCTGCGCGCGGTGAAGGAGTTGCTCGATGAATGATTGTCCGAATGCCGAGATCCGCGACCTGCTGTGCGACGTCGTGCATGGCACGCT
>JBGTMW010000521.1:0-7399 GCA_041743365.1 Gemmatimonadaceae bacterium | reverse complement strand
CCGGGCGTCGTCGCGGCGAGCGCAGCGTCGTGCGCGCCACTCAGCTCCGCCTGCAGCCGCTCGGTCGTTTTCGGGATCGACGGCACGAGCCTGGAACGGCAAGGCAATTCGGCGGAGGTCGGCGTTCACTCGGTGAGCCCGGACTATTTCGAGGCCCTGGGGATATCGCTGATTCGCGGGCGCGGCCTCACGCAGCAGGATCGCGCGGGGAGCCCGAGGGCCGTCGTCATCAACGCGGCGGCGGCGCGTCGGTTCTTTCCCGGCTTAGACCCCGTGGGCCGACGCATCACGGTCGCAACGAGCTATTTTGCGGGCGGCACCGAGTACGCGGAGATCGTGGGCGTCGCCGGCGATGTCCGGTACGATGCCATCGACCACGAGCCGCGTCCGCAGGTCTATTATCCTGCACTCCAGAACACGAGCCCGCGCGGTCTGTTCGTTGTGCGCACGCGCGGCGAGCCCGCTGCGATCATGCCGGCAATTCGTGAGGCCGTTCGGTCCGTGGATCCCGACCTCCCCGTTTTCAACGTCGAAACCATGGATGAGCGCGTGAGCTCGGCGCTCTCACGGATGCGGTTCGGGACGATCCTGCTTGGCGCGTTCGCCGCCGCCGCACTTCTGCTCGCGGCGATGGGAGTCTACGGCGTCATGGCGTATTCCGTCGCGCAACGCACTCGCGAGGTCGGCATCCGCATGGCCCTGGGTGCAAGCGCCGGCGATGTGCTGGCGATGGTGCTGCGTCAGGGACTTCTGATCGTGGTCGCGGGCGTGGCTGTCGGGGTGGCCGGGGCGACGGCGCTCTCCCGTTTCCTCGAAGGGCTGCTTTACGATGTGCAGGCCGTGGATCCGTTTAGCTTTGGTGTAATGGCGGTTGTGCTTGTGGCTTCGGCCGCCCTCGCGTGCTACCTGCCGGCGCGGCGCGCGACTCGAGTGGAGCCGTCGGCGGCGCTCAGGTCGGAATAGGTCAAGTGATGCGCGCGAGCCGACAGAACTGTTCGAGGGGGTGCCGATCCGTTGACTCCGGCTGGTTGGCACCGCCATTCAGCCCCCGTTCCTTCCCACCCTTGAAAAGATGATTTCGCTTCGCTCCATCGAAAAATCCTTCGAGACCGGTCCGACGCGCACGTGGGTGCTCCGCCGCGTGAACCTCGACATTCGTCAGGGTGAGTTCATCACCATCACCGGACCGTCGGGTGCGGGCAAGTCGACGCTGCTCGGAATCCTCGGCATGCTCGATGGGGCCTGGACGGGTGAGTACCAGCTCTTCGAGCACAAGGTCCACAAGCTCAACAACCGGCAGCGGGCGGAGTTGAACAAGCAGTACATCGGCTTCGTCTTCCAGCAGTATCACCTGCTCGACAGCCTGACGGTCGCCGAAAACCTGGACATCCCGTTGTCGTACCGCAACATCAAGCGACAGGAGCGCGAGGCGCTCGTCGCGGACACGCTGGACCGGTTCGGAATCGTGGGAAAGAAGGACCTCTTCCCGAGCCAGCTCTCCGGCGGCCAGCAGCAGCTGGTTGCCGTGGCGCGCGCGGTCGTCGCATCCCCGAAGATCATTCTGGCGGATGAGCCCACGGGAAACCTCCACTCCGCGCAGGCGCGCGAGATCATGGAGCTCTTTCGCCGGCTGAACGGCGAGGGCACTACGATAATCCAGGTCACGCACTCGGAGACGAACGCGCTCTATGGCAGCCGGATCATAGACCTGATGGATGGATGGGTCGTCGACGACCGGGCCGTGGATCCGGCCGTCGCCGTCACCTCCGGTGACTAGGCGGCTGCAGCGTGCCACCCTATCTTCGGGAGAAGTCCGCCTTCGCCTGACGTTCTTCGCTGCAGGCGCGAACGATCGGCGCGATCCAGGCCTCTTTCCCGAGGAGGTGTTCGATGCCCATCTACAAGACGGCCAGCTACCTGGTCCGCGCCGGCAGCATCGACCGCTGCACCGACGCGATTCGCCAGTTCGTCGCGGAGATGCAGCGATCGGAGCCGGGCACATCGCTCTACCTTTCCATGCAGGATCAGGTCAACCCGCACCGGTTTCTCCACGTCTTCATCTTCGAGGACGAGCGCGCCGAAGCGGCGCACCGCGGGGCGGCAGCGACGAGTCGCTTCACGGAGTTGCTTCAGCCCGAGCTGATCGGCGAAGTGAAGTTTGGAGACTACACACTCGTAGCGACCACCTAGCCGCGGCGGTGCGGTCGCGCCGTGCATCGCTACCCACCGCAACTCCCGCTGAACCGTGACGACCGCCGCGCCTCGCATTCTCATCGCCGACGACCAGCCCGACGTCCTCGAAGCTCTCCGCCTCCTGCTCAAGGGTGAGGACTTCCAGGTCGAGACGACCAACTCGCCCCGTGGCGTGATATCGGCACTCGAGGGCTCGGAGTTCGACGCGCTGCTCATGGATCTCAACTACGCCCGTGACACCACCTCGGGGCGCGAGGGACTGGATCTTCTCACGCGGCTCCAGGCGACCGACACCCACCTGCCAGTGATCGTGATGACGGCGTGGGGAAGCATAGACAGCGCAGTCGAAGCCATGCGTCTCGGTGCTCGCGACTACATCGAGAAGCCCTGGGACAACGCGCGCCTTCTCGCGACGCTACGCACGCAGGTGGAGCTCGGCCAGGCGCTGCGACGAGGACAGAAGCTCGAGACGGAGAACCAGATCCTCCGCGGCAAGGGCCTGCCGACGCTGATCGCGGAGTCTCGCTCGATGCAACCGGTGATGCGCCTCATGGAGCGCGTGGCGAAGTCGGATGCGAACGTCCTGATCACCGGGGAGCACGGCACCGGGAAGGAGGTCGTCGCGCGCTGGCTGCACGGCGGCAGCGCGCGCGCAGGGAAGCCGCTGATAACCGTGAACGCCGGCGGCATCTCCGAAGGAGTGTTCGAGAGTGAGCTCTTCGGGCACGTGAAGGGCGCATTCACCGACGCGAAGACCGATCGCGTCGGATGCTTCGAGCTCGCGGATACCGGCACGCTCTTTCTCGACGAGATCGCGAACGTGGGGATGAAGCAGCAGGCCAAGCTTCTTCGCGTTCTCGAGAGCGGGGAGCTCCAGCGTGTGGGCTCGTCGCGGACGCGCAAGGTCGACGTGCGCGTCTTCTCGGCGACGAACGCCTCGATCTCGGGCGAGGTTTCCGAGGGTCGCTTTCGCGAGGATCTTCTCTACAGGTTGAACACGGTCGAGATCGCGCTTCCCGCGCTGCGTGACCGCAAGGAGGACATCCCCGTACTCGCCGCCCACTTCCTCCGGGAGCAGGCCGGGCGCTACGGAAAGAAGGTGACGGCGTTTTCCCAGGAGGCGATGCAGCTCCTGTTGGCGCATCACTGGCCCGGAAACGTCCGCGAGCTTCGTCACGCCGTCGAGCGGGCTGTGCTCATGGCCGCGGACGAGTCGGTCGATGCGGCGGCGCTCGAGCTTCGCCCCAAGAGCGACGGCAGCGCAAAGCTGGACGACATGACCCTCGAGGAAGCGGAGAGATTCCTGATCCGGAAGACACTCGCGCGTTGCGACGGCAACGTGAGCCGCGCCGCGGAAGCGCTGGGCCTCAGCAGAAGCGCGCTGTACCGACGGATCCAACAGTACGGACTATGACCGGGTCATACCTGGTCGTCCTCCTCGTTTGAGGTTCGAGCGGCGGATACTGCTGCTCGCGCTCGCGGGCGGACTGCCTGCGCTGCTCGTTCTCCAGCTGATCCTCTGGTCGCAGGGCTTCTCGGCCAAGGCGCAATGGACGTCGGCCCTGCTTCTGGGAGGCGCCTGGCTCGCCGCCGGACTCGCGGTGCGCGAACGCGTGGTGCGGCCACTCCAGATCCTGTCCAACCTCCTCGCCGCGATCCGCGAGGGCGATTACTCGATTCGCGCGCGTGGCGTCACGTTCGACGATGCCCTGGGACTCGCGTTCGCGGAGGTGAATGCGCTCAGCGAGCCGCTGCGCGAGCAGCACCTCGGCGCGCTCGAAGCCACGGCCATCCTCCGCAAGGTGATGGCGGAGATCGACGTCGCCGTGTTCGCGCTCGACGAGCAGCGGAAGCTGCGCCTGGTGAACCGGGCCGGCGAGCGGCTGCTCGCACAGTCGGCGGAGCGCCTGGTGGGCCGCAGCGCCGATGGCCTGGGTCTCGAGCGGTGCCTCACGGGGGAGCCGCGGCGCGTGATCGAGGCCGCGTTCCCCGGTGCGAGCGTCGGGAGATGGGAGCTGCGGCGGAGCACCTTCCGCCAGGGAGGAATGCCGCACCAGCTCATTGTGCTCACGGACCTGAGCAAGACCCTGCGAGAGGAAGAGCGGCAGGTATGGCAGCGGCTGGTCAGGGTGCTGAGCCACGAGATCAACAACTCGCTCGCGCCCATCAAGTCGATAGCGGGAAGTCTCCAGGGAATCCTGAAGCGCGTGCCCGCTCCGGCGGACCGCGACTCCGACATCGCGAGCGGGCTGAGGGTGATATCCGGTCGCGCCGACGCGCTGAATCGCTTCATGGCCGCCTACGCGCGGCTCGCCCGGCTGCCTCGTCCCCGGCTCGAGCCTCTCGACGTCGGCGATTGGGTGGGCCGAGTGGTGGAGCTCGAGAAGCGACTGCCAGTGACGGTCGTCGAGGGACCTGCGGTCCGGATCCTGGCCGACGGCGACCAGCTCGACCAGGCACTGATCAATCTCGTGGGCAACGGCGTGGATGCAGCCCTCGAGACCGGTGGCGATGTGAGCGTGTCGTGGACGCGCAGCGATCGTCTTGTCGAGGTGCGAGTGATCGACGGCGGTCCGGGACTCACGGACACCGAGAACATCTTCGTCCCGTTCTTCTCGACGAAGCTGCACGGTACGGGAATCGGGCTGGCCTTGAGCCGGCAGATAGCAGAGGCGCACGAGGGCAGCCTGGTGCTGGAGAACCGCGATGGAGCACGGGGATGCGTGGCGACCCTGCGCATTCCCCTGTAGGGCGGCTCGCGTGCGCAGGGTCCGGTGGGACAACCTCGATATCTTGAGTTGGACGGGCCGTGAAGCCGCGGTGCACTCCGCGCCGTGATTCATCGGCCCCCTGAAACGGGAGGGCGTGAGAATGCGGCACCAGATATCCCGCTTCGCCGTGCACCAGACGAGCAAGGTGGTGGCGATCGTCTACTTCGCGATCGGAGTCATCCTTGTGCCGATCTTCATCCTGGCGGGCCGGGCGTCACCCGAAACCGGCGGCTCCATGGTGTGGCTCGGCGCCCTGATGCCGCTCATCTACGCCGTCTTCGGCTATATCTTCACCGCGATCGCGCTCGCGGTGTACAACTGGGTGGCCGGACGCGTCGGCGGGATCGAGCTCGAGCTGGCGAGCGTCGATCGGGCCTGACACCCGGGACCACTCCTTCCGGATCCGAATCCGAGCATGAGCCGATGACTTCGACCGCAGGACTTGCCGTCGCCCTTTCACTGGCTCTCGTGACCGCCTGCACGCGCGAGTCCGAGGGTGACGGCTTCGTTCGCGGACCCGGTCTCGCGACGACCCACCTCCCCGTGGCCGCGAAGGTCGCGATCTACGACGCAGCCTTGCGCGAGGCGTTCGACGTGGGCCCCGGGCTCACTCTGCTGCTCGATCCGCGATTCCTGCCTCGCACGACCGGGCTTGGGCCGGGAACGCCGGTTCCGAAGGAGCTCGTCGAAGCGCTGCAGCGGCAGGGCGTCGTTCAGGGGACCTGCCAGCCACCGGTCACGGAGAGCCGCGAGGCGCCGAAGTGCGAGGTAGCGAATCCCGGATACATCGTTCGCTTCTCCGATGTCTTCCGGGTGGCTGGAGACTCGGTGCAGATCCACGTGGCAGTCGAGCAGTACAACACCGAGACCTCAGCCGCCGCGCCGGTGCTGCGGTTCGAGAAAGCCTACCAGGTGGTTGGCAGCGGCACGAAATGGCGAGTCGCGCGGCAGGGCCGGGTAAGTTACTCCGTGACCGGCGCCGCTGCCGGCGCGGCCGGGGCAGTCGCCTGGGTCGCGACGACCCCTCGTCCCCTGCTCGCCCAATGCTGCCGCGTGACCGCCGGCATGGCCTTCCGTGCGAGGTGCTCCTTGTAGTAAGTCACGATGCGATTGCGAACGGAGTCCTGCGTGTCGCCTTTCTCTGCCTGAAACGGGGCGTAGCGGTGGCCGTCGCCGGACACCCCGAACCACCACCAGGGTTCTGCCCCCGGGGAGCGCCGCTTCTCGACAGTGCAGGTGTAGGTCAGGTCGCCGTCCTTGAAATCGAATGCTTTGATCATCATCTCTCCGCCCGGGTGACCTCCAATGTACCACTTTTCGCACCCCGATGCCCGTGCAATTTCGCCCGCGGGAGCGAAACCGCGCCGCCGCATGCGCCCGTAAGGCTCGCAGGGCCAGCGGCTTGCTGACCTTTTCCCCGCCTCCCTGGAGACACGCAGATGGATGAATTTTTTCACCGCGGCTTTCCCGGGATTGGTCCGGAAGAGGTTGTGGCGATCGTTGCCGCGATAGTGGTGTTCGCGCTGATGGCCGGCCTTTTCGGCGCGTTGATCGGTGCCTATTTCGGGGGACGGGCCGGGGCGAAGCGGGCGATCGTCGCCATGCAACGCGACCCCCATGGAATCAGCCCGGCGCAGCTCGACGACCTTCGCAACTCGCTGGATTCGATCGCCGTGGAGGTCGAGCGAATCTCCGAGGGCCAGCGCTTCACCACCAGGCTGGTGGCCGAAAGGGTGGGGCAGCCTGGAGGGAATGGCCAGCCGCGACACGAGCCGGGAATCCCGCCGCGCTGAACGGATTGGCGCGGGGGTCGGTCGAGATCGCGGGGCGTTCAGTCGGGCCGGATTGCGCGGTAGGATACCACCAGCGGGCCGTCGCGGCCGGGCCGAGTCTCCGGCCAGATTGACAGCTCGCGACCGTCGCTCGTACGGAGATGAATTCCCCGGGTGGGGAGCTCCGCCACGACGTCTCGCGAACCCACGATGTGTCCCGACGGTGTAGCCGCCAGCAGCTCGACGGCCGCGGCCCCGTGAGTCGCGGGGAGCGTAGCGCGGACGATCTGCTCGAACTTCTCACCGCGACGCGTGCGGGCCTCCGGGGTGTCGAAGTGCACCGTTACGGTGTCACCGCTGCGCAGCGCGTAGATCCCGTCATGCAGGTCGGTGCGGCCCTGGGCGATGATCGGCTCGAGAGCGGGCAGCGGCGGGGTCCCGGCCTGACTCCCGATCGTGAAGGAAAGAGCGGCGGCCGCCGCCGGGGGCGTCGGAGCAGCCGGGGGGTGCGACGCCAAGTCGGAGGCGACGGTGTCGATTGCCGGGGGGAGCGGAGCCGCGATCGGACCGACGATGACGGAATCCGGCGAGGCTGATACGTGCACCACCGGAATGCTGTCGCGAGTCGCGGCCTGCGCGGCGGCGGGGGTGGCCCCGACCAGC